>NZ_JBEZXU010000013.1:0-203349 GCF_040638175.1 Actinoplanes sp. NPDC026670 | reverse complement strand
CCAGTCCTCCACCTTCAGCACCCCTTCCAAGATCAAGGAAGAGGGGGTTAACTTTCGCGGATCCCTACGGGGTCACTCTTCAGGAAGCGGCGACATCGTGGAGAATCTGTTGAATTCGCACCTTCCGGACGAGGAAGGGGCGCTGCTCAGCAGCTACGACCCTGTCCAGGAGTGCAGCCATCGTGTCGGTCGAGCCCTGCACGCGATCAGCGATGAGGCGCTGCATGCCGCAGTGCGCGAGGACGTTCAAGCCGAGATCGCGGCGGTCGAGATGGCCGAGCGTGGCTATGTCGCCGGCCGTGCGATACAGGCTGTTGTCCTCAGTCGTGCCGGTGCGAACCCGCTGCACGTCTCGGCAGCCGATGCGGTTCTGCAGGAGGATCCCCTCGATGGGCGGTTGCTGTTCGAGGCTTTCGACCCGACGGCCGCTGCGGTGGCGGCTGCACATTGGTTGAAGGCCGCCGTCGATGTTGTGGCGAGGGCCTTCCGCTTGGACGCGGCTCGTGTCCTATCGGCGGCGGACGATATCGAGGCGTTCCGGCTCGAAGCGCCAATGGAGGTGCTGAGCCTGCTGGAGTTCAGTAACACGGTGTATTCGGTGATCGTCGAGATTGTCGGTGACGCCATGCAGGTAGCTGGAGGTGTCGTGCCCGATCTGGAGGCCGTCCTGCTTCAGCGGGAAGACGACGAACCGGAGCATGTCCTCGACAACGATGACTCTGACGACGACCTTGATGAGCCCCAAGCCGAGAATGATGAACCCACACCGGTGCGGGTGACCCTGCTTGATCCGCTTCGGCCGGCCCCGGACCTTCTCGAAGATCTGGTGTCGGCGATCAAAGGCTGCCGAATCCTTTATGGCGAGTACGTCGACGGGGAAGTCGCCGATGTTGACGCCCAATTCTGTGAAGAGGTCCGCGCCGAAGCGGAGGAGCACGCCGCGCGACTTTTGTAGCCCTCCAGGGGACACCTTTGAAGCGTCGTCGGGCTCGGAGGTATGCTCGGATTTGGTCGACGGCTTGTAGTGTGGGCTCGGTTCCGTGCACCACACTGGCAGTGTGGGGGTCAACACCCTCCACGAGCAGCGCATATGCAGAAGCGTTGATGCCTACCGTATGTCGCCAGTCAAGGGCTCCGCGCCGAGTGATTCTAAAGCTTCAAAGGAATCGAGAACGCTAATAAATCCTGTGATCACCTTGATCACGAAAACGATTCTAGCTTATGAGGAAAAGCGTTCCTACTGGTCTGGTTGTGCGGCTCGGCCTTGATGTAGCAGGTCTGATTTCAGACGAGACTTTCAGGTTAGGTTCCTAGGATGCCTGGAATAGGTGTCTGCTGTCTCTTGGCTTGCACAGCGCCGTCGAGATCGATCCTGCCTGACTTCGCTGCCCGAAGTCGGGCGAGCGCAGGGGTGTCGTGTACGAACGTGAGACGCCCTACGAGTTCTATGAAGAGAAGGTGCCGCCGCCGATAGCGTGGCGTGAGGCGCGCAGGGCGATCCGCATGGGTGTGACAACGTCGTCCCTGTTCGCGTTGCCACTTCTCGATGGGCCGTTGTCCGAGACGGTGTCGGACGTTCGGTTGATGGGGAAGCACTACAGCGAACACCGCATTGTCCAGTTGTTTCGGTCCAAACCGGACGGCTACGACGTGAGCGCCAGGCCGTGGAAGGTCGGGATCCTCTACGAGGCGCCCGACGATCCGTACTTCCAGTTCACGGACCTGTTGGGTGTTGTCTCGGCTGCCGGTCATGTCGGCTGCATGATGCCCGGCTTCCACTACATCAAGCCGTTCGTGGCGGCGTTGGCTCGCCGGAACATGCATTTCGTTGTACCCGTCGTCGAGTCGGAACGCGGCATAGCCGTCGTGTTCCCGCGGGGCAGGGTGCTTCGCGAGGCGCTGGAGCGTCTGGCTCCGCCGGCGGTGACGTGGGAATGGCCGCCCTGGCGAGACGGCGCACCGGTGGTGTCTGTCGGCGTTGTGCGAGGCCGGCACCACACGGAGTGGGCCGACCGAATCCGTGGGCTCAAGCGGGGCGGGCGGTTTGAAGCAGCCTTGGAGTTGCTGTACGAGTGCATTGAGGCAGCGGAGCAGGACCGCGGCGATCGGGAGCCGGAGCCGTGGTATACGTACGAGGCTGCGGTGATCCACCGTGAGCGCCGGGAACACCAGCTTGAAGTCGCTGTGCTGCAACGATGGGTTCGGGCTTACCGGGCGGCGCAGCGTGGGCCTGGGGTGATGCAGGACAAGGTCGTTTCCCGGCTGGCGGCGGCGCGTCAACTTCTGCAGGGCAGATAACCGCCGCCTTCCGGGTTCGCCCAGGAAGCGAGCCTACGTCGAACCCCGGCCCACACATCGCGGCCGCGTCTGATTGACGTCCGGAGCCGCTGATTGATGACCGCGGGTGAGAAAGGTTCAGCCCTGCTCCACAGCCACGCGGATCGCGACTTCGAACAGATGCCGCGGAACCAATCCGGTCTCGCCGCGCGCGAAGTCCAATGTGGTGTCCCGCTTATCCCCGACCCAGGCGCCGAGGAACAGTTCGGGCATCCCGGTACGACGGCTCACACAGCGCTCCCGGAGGTCTTGAGCAGGGTTCGGGTGTCGATCAACTGTTCACCGAGGCACGCGTTCCAACGGTCTTGTGGACTCGCAAGCCGCGGGTGCAGTGCAGTGACGGGGCGCAGAGTCCTGCGGTGCTAGAACTGGGCGACCAGGGTAATGGCGGCGTGGCCGTCGTCGCTGGCTGCCTCGGCCTGGTGTGCTCCGGAGAGTGCATCTGCCGGGAGATGTTTGCAGTACACCAGTGTCGCAGCATCTCGGGTGACAGCTGTCCCAGCGCCTTGCCTCGGCCACGGTGGCCAAGTGGCCGCGCCGTTCAACGCGCTGGGCACACTCGGCTGCCGTGTTCGCGGCCTCAGTAACGACTCAGGGCAGCACCCGTTGCAGAGCAGCCAGTTGATCCTGCTCGCCGTGCGGGAGCAAGTGCCCGTAGGTGTCGAACGTCGTTCGAATAGATGCGTGACCGAGCCGCAGCTGGATCAAGTAGAGATCCCAGCCCGCGGCGATCAGGTACGCCACATGGGAATGCCGCAGATCATGAAAACGCGGCCGGGCCTGCAGGCGGGTGGCGCATCGGCACGACGACACGGCCGTGGCCGAGACCCAGCCCGACGGCGAAGCCGCCGGAGGATGTAACACGCAGCGCTGCGCGGCGGCCACGGCGGGCCGCCAGTACCGCTGCCGTAGATTTCCGGCATTCCACGGCTTGCCGTCGGCATTCGTGAACACACGTTCCTCGGCGGCCTTGTCCTGCGTCAGGTACGCGAACAACAGAGCCATCGAGCGCGTCAGGGTGACCGTACGCCGCGACTGCGGCGTCTTCGGCACGCCGAGAACACCGTCGGTCTGCAGTACCCGCTGCACGCGCACTGTCGGCCGTGTCTGGTTAAGGTCGATGTCCTTGGCCCGTAGGCCCAGCAACTCGCCGAGCCGCAGGCCGGTACCCAGCGCCGCCAGCACCAGAGCCTGCAGCTGAGGTCCACAGTGATCCAGCAGGATCCGAGCCTGCTCAGCTGACAAGAATGCCGCCTCGTACGGTTCCGGCCGCGGAAGCCCGTTGCCGTGCTGTCCCGCCGGGCAGGACAGGGGGTTGTCGTCGCGCCAGCGCGGGACCGCGTCACGCATCACCATGCTCAGCACCCGCCAGTGTTTACCCACGCTGGCCGGCGCCAACTCCCGCGACAGGGCCGCCTTCCACGGATCCAAGTGGTCGTAGCGGGTGATGTCACCGACACGCAGATCACCGAGATCCCGGACGACGCGACAACGCAGTAAACGCGCATATTCTGCGTGAGTGGTAGAGCGAACGTCGACCTTCAGCCGCACCCACCGCTCGATCCAGTCCCGCAGCAACGGCGTCTGCTTCTGGGCCGGCGCCCTCGGCGAATCCGGGTCGATGGCCGTATACACCTGATCACTGTCGACCTGATGCTGCCGGACCTCGACGTACATTTTCGCGGCAAGCGCCTTCTTGTCCGACGGACCCCGGAACGTGCAGCAGTGCTGCCGACCCGCGAACCGCCACCGCAGACAGAACGAGCTTCCTCGTGGACGTAGATGTGCCATGACCCGAGCGTTTCTCGGATTCCCATGGGCCGCGTACCCCGATCGGGTGCATCAACCGATGTGATTACCGCCGCGAGCACCCTTTCGGTGGCCTGTTACACCCGTTGGGGTTAATCACCTTCACTCGTCCGATACTGCTGGGCGATGTGCACTCAAGTTCGGCTGAAGCCTGCCGACACGCTGCTTGCGCCGAGCCCCTGTCCCGCGCCGAAGAAGGGGCGAACGGTGGATGCCTTGGCACCGGGAGCCGATGAAGGACGGGGGGCGAGATCATGGGCCGGGTGAGGGCGCCGAGCCCTGATCTATTGTCTGGCCCGTCTGGCGGAACGATTGTCAGCCGCAGACAGGGTCTGTGCCGGGACGCCGGCTGCCGTGGTGCTCGTTCGTTGTCTCATTGTCGGAACTCTGGGCGTAGGTTGGCCGCCGGGATCGCCGATGAGCGCGACCGTCGGCTTGAATCCTAGATTCGCGACCTTACGAGATTCGTAGACGAGACTGATCCGTGAGAACAGCGGAAGGCTGGTGATGGTACGACCACGCCAGTCGCCGAGGAAACCGAAGACGACCTCAAGCCCTCGACCTTCCATCTGAGCGTTGTGCACCTGAGCGATCTGGTGTGCCAGAACCGCTGTCTGCGCCTTCTGCTGGATCAGGTCCGCGAAGATCCTGCGGGCTTCGACGTTGCGACGAAGCAGCTCGCAGCTGTTCGCCGCCTGCAGGAACAAGTGACTCAACGTCGACGACTTGCCCTTGCGTTTGAGATGGATCAGGGCGCCGGACGCAGCTACCAGGTCGCTGGCTTCCACGCCGGTCTCACCGTCGAGGTAGATCAGTTCCCGGTCGAGGACCACGAACCGGTCAGAATATTGATCACCGATCAGGCCGATGTACTGCGGCTCGGTGACGGCCTTGTAAGCGGGAAAGGCGATGGCAGACGTCTCCAACTGCCGCAGCTCGGTGTCGATCCTCTCTGCGAAGGTGCGGTCGACCTTGTAAAAGTCACCGTCGTAGGCCAGATACTGCTGGTCGCCGATCACCAGATCGGCGCAGATACAGTCGAGCAGCCGCACCTTCCCGATCACCTCGTCGTAGTCGTCCAGGAACCGCAACTCAGTCGCGAGTTCAGCGGTCGGATCTCCGCTGCGGCAGATCCTCCTCGCGATCGTCTCGATAGTGAGGTTGAGCCGGCTGGCGTTGTCACGGCGTTCTCGGGGAAACAGGATGCACCGGATCGCACGTTCGTCTTCGACATCGAGCAGGTCGTCGGGCAGCAGCGCATCGACGGTCGCCGGCAAGGGGTCGGCCATCAGCTGCTCGATCAGGTGTTCTTGAAGCTCGGCGAGCAGGTCGTCGTCCTCCACCAGTTGGATGTTGTCCACCCATGGAAGCGTCTGCACGTACGACGTCGAGCGTGACCATCGCACGAGGGTCGCAGAGAGTTCCGTCAATTCGCCCAACGACGACAGATTCTTGCGAAAGCGCAGACTTCGTGCTCCGGCGACGGACCCCGCCAGCATCGTCTGCTGCGCGCGGCCGCCGACCGATGCGAGTAGGTCACTAGCCCGATCCATTCGGAATCCATCCGTCGGAATGCTACGTGCCGCGCGATGGCGCGCGGACTGGAAATACGGTGCCGTTGTCCTGAATCCCATCTCGCGAACTTTGAAGCCTAGCCGTGCGCGCCGGGACACACTGCCGTTGTCATTGCTGCTCGTCTCATCCGAGCCGAGGACGTTGAGTGCTATCTTCAGTCCGAATCGAGGATCCTGCGACGACCGTTGCAGAAGGCGCGAACCGCTGCCGAAACACCAAGCGATCCAGCGCAGCAGCTGGCTGTCGATGCTGTCGTCGATAGCGCAGAAGGCGATAGCGCCGTAAGACATGGGCGGTTCGCTGAAGACGAGGTGAGGCACCTCCCGGCTTAGAAGATCCTGCCAGCCCGGGGCTGACCGCGGCCGGCCGACCGCAACGACGAAGATATCCCCGGCCTGGGCGGCACTCACATCGTGTCGGTCGACCCACGACATGGCATCCCATTTCCCGTTGCTCCAGTACGCCAATTGCGGCTCCGGATCATCGGGAACATCGGTCAAGGCGCCGATCGGGTCGAACGTTTGTTTCAACAGGAACGCGCTGAGAGGAATCATCGCCCGGCACCCCAAACGATCCACTTTTCCGCGGTCGCTCATCGTAACGTGATTGCCGTAGTGCACGGAACGCGTGCCAGGCTGATGCGCTAACTATGATTAGTACATTTGTGCCAGCGGCTTTGGGTGGGCGCGTTAGTGAAATGCGCTGACTGCTACTGTGCGTACTCCCTCGCGAGAACTGCCCATCTATCGCGACCTGACCACCATCGACTAACGAGCAGGCCAGCGGAGATGCCGCATCAAAGCTTGCCACCACACCTCTATCTCGGAGGCGGTCGCCGGAAAGGGCACCGGAAGAGATAGCCGAACGTAGTGGTCGCACCCCAACGCCGGACCTCAACGACGTCATGCAGACCGTTGCATTTGCTCCAGATGGTGCTGCATGTTCCGTATCGGCAGGTGCCTCCAAGCGCGACCAATCGCCGGGCAGCTACTCGACGAGCCAGGGGCCGAACGACCGCCGCAGCAGAGATCTGACCACACCGAGCCGCTGCGCCCCGTCTCGCCGCCAAACCGCGACAGCCGGCAAGGACCGCCTCCGCTCACTCGTGACCGTGGGCGGCATCTACCTCTACCGATCAACTCGGCACCGACGGCTGGAACAAGAAGTCGTGTCGGCTTTCTACGGCGCGCGTCAAGCCGCTTGCTTGCTGCTGGCGAGACTTGTAGCCCATGCCAAGGCGGTCTGGATGTGCTCGGGCTGCAGGCCCGAGTGCGGGTCAGGTTCTATCAGTAGGGTTGTTGCCCGGTGAGCGGTACGGTCGGCGGCCCAGTCGTGGTCGAGCGGGCTGAAGTCGTCATCGATCCAGACGGCGGGGGCGTCGGCCAGCCATTGCTCGACGTGGTCGCGTTTCCACAGGTAGCCGTCGGGGTGGCTGGTGGTGATCGGCAGGCGGGGCAGCTCGATGTGCTCGAAGTAGGGCAGGCCGAGCAGTGGACCGATCTGGGTTGAGGCGTCGATGCGCCAGCTGGTACACCACACGGGCCGGACGAGCCCGGTGTTGATGGCGTCGGCGATCAGTGGGCCGTGGTCGTGGTTGAGCCAGACCCAGATCGGGTCGGGGAAACCGGTCAGACTGACCTGATGGCGGGTGTGGGTCGCGGGGGTGGACCTGTCATCTGCCGGGAACGGGATCAGTACGCCGTCGATGTCCAGCAGCAGGTAGGGAATCTGGTGCATCGGTCTTCTCCCTGGTAGTCGGTCAGGGTTTGCGTGCGGTGATCAGCAGGGTGGTGGGCCATCGGGTGTCGGCCGGCGCGTGGAGATGGTGGATGGCGGTGACCCTCAGCCCGGCCCGGTTCAGGGCGAGGATCCACGCGGCGGGTTCCATGTCCCAGCGCTCCACGGTGTGGCTGGTGCCGTCCGGCAGCGTCACGGGGGCACAGGTGTATGGATGGTGCGGGACGGCGCCGGTCCGCCGCGGGTGTGGCACGCAGAAGGCGAGGACACCCTGGCGGGCGAGGTTACGGGAGCACGCGGCAAGGAGCTGGGTGGGCTCGGTGGTACCGATCGCACCGAAGACGGAGACGATGGCGTCCAGGGCTTCCGTAGCTTGGTCAAGGTGGTGAGCGGCGCTGGTATTCAGGAAGCGGGCTCCGGTGTGCCCGTAGTAGGCGACGGCGCGGCGGATCTGCCCGGCCGAGCTGTCGAGGCCGACGATGGTCGCGCCGGCGTCGGCGAGGTGGGCGGTGTTGTGGCCGGCGCCGCAGCCGAGTTCGACCATCCGGCGGCCGGTGAGGTCCGCACCGAGGATCTCGGCTCCGGGACCGACGCCTGGCCGCTGGGTCCACTCCATTCTTCGTGGCGGCTCCCGCCTGCCCGCCGGAATTCGTGCGAGCTGGAGAGCCGCGTGCGCGTCCCAGAAGGTCACGGTTGCAGCAGCTGGACTGCCGTCTTCAGGTGACGACGGACGACGTCGATGTATGCCTCGTCTTGGGCAGAGTCGTTGATCCAGCGCAGCGCTTGCTCCATGAACCACTCGATCGCCCAGACGCGGTGCCAGCCCAGCGCCCATGCCTGCGGGGTGAGCCCGCCACGCTCGGCCAGGGCGTCCGGGTGGCCGCCGGCAGCCACGTACGCCTCGATGAAGCTGCGCAGGCGGACGGGGTCGGCGTCGTCGATGGTGCCGTGCCAGGAGGCGAGGTCGAGCAGGCCGGGGCCGGTGAACGCGCGGGCGAAGTCGAGCAGCCGCCAACCACCGCCGGTGATGTGCAGGCTGGTGGGGTGGAACTCGGAGTGCACCCAGCCCCACGGGGCGATAGTGGTGCCCTCGGCACGCTTGCCGACGGCTTCGGCCAGGGCGTCCAGCATGTCGGCGACGTCGTCGGTGCCCGCGACCCATCGGCCTTGATCTCGCAGCCGCATGAGGTGACCGCGGGCCAGTTCGGGAAGTGCGGCGAGGGCATCCCCGTCGAGAACGGGCAGTGTCGTGGCGGGTGCAGCGGCGTGCAGGCGGACGGCGGCCAGGATGCCGTCAGCGTCCACCGCGTCTCGCACGGGCTCGCCGAGATCTTCGATGACCATGCCGAGCACGTCATCGCGCAGCAGTGAGCCGACGACCACGGGCACCGGGATCCCAGCGCTGCCGGCCGCCTGCAGCACCCGGTCCTCGCTGGTGAACGGTTCCCGGGCGTACTTGTAGATCGCGGTGGTGCCGTCGGGGAAGGTGAGCCGTTCCACGCCTGACAGCGACCACACCCGTACCGGGTCGCGCTGCGGCTGGGGCAGGCCGGCGGTGGTGCGGATGTCGGCCAGGATCGCGGTAATGAGGTGGTTGTCCACGGGCGGGCTCCCTACGACGAGCGGACTGGGGGCGGGCGAGGTGATCCGGGCCAGCGGTTGGCCGCCGGCCCGGACCGGTGGATCAACGTGAGGGATCAGGCGGCGGTCACGCGGTGCGACTCGACCCGCTGGATCCACTCGTCCTTCATCCCGGCGAGTTCCACGGCGAAGTTCGCCATCGACGTGCCGTAGACGGCGACGACACCGCCGGACTGGTTGGGCGCGGACTGGCAGCCGTGCACGAGGCGTCCGCCGAGCGCCGTGTGGGCCTTGATGGCCTCGATGCGGCGGTACTCGTTGAACCAGCCGCCGTGGTAGACCTCGTCGAGCATCTGGCCTTCGGCCTGGGACAGGTCGAACACGACGCCGGTGGCCGACGGGAAGAACCAGCAGGGGCCGACGTTGGAGATGTGCCCGTCCAGCTCGACCTTGTTGAGGGCCATGAAGGTCGCGGCCTCGCGCAGCATCCGCAGGTGCTCGGCGGTGACCTCGGGCAGGCCCAGGGTGGCCAGGTGCTCCTCGCGGAACAGGTAGGAGTACACCTGGTAGGCGATGGCCAGGACCTCACCGGCGTCGCTGGTGGGACGGCCGTGGGTCTTCACGAAGTCCAGAGCGATCTGCTCGACCGCGGCGGCCTCGGTCTCGTTGACGTGCAGCAGTTCGGATTTGACGGTCTCCCAGTCGATGACGAGCCAGGAGCTGTTCTCGAACCGGAAGAAGTACTCGGTCGGGTCGATGGTGATGCGCTTGCCGTCCACGGTGATGCCGGGCAGGCGGTTCCAGCGCGGGTCGAACGCCTCGGGCAGTTCGACCGTGATCGTCTCGGGTACGACAGTGGTGGTCACCTGGTTCTCCGTTCCGGGAGGGGCACCCTGGCAGGGTGCCGTGCGGCTGACCGGCCGCCCCGGATCGGGGGCTCCCTTTCACATCCGGGGCGGCCTTGCCCACCACAGTGCCGCCCCGGCGACGCTCGCATCCGCAGTCTGGTTGCGGGCCCGCAACCGCGCTGCGGATCGGTTCAGGCGTGAGAGCTGAGCGGGATGCCGAGCAGGGCTTTTATTTGCGCAATCGTGTCCGCGGGCTCCTTCGCCAAGATCGTGGCGATGCCCAGATTCTCGGCTGGTGCTAGGTTGCGGGTGGTGTCGTCGACGAACACGCACGCCCCACCGGGCAGCTCCATGAGGTCCAGCATGATCGCGTAGATCTCCGGGTCGGGTTTGCGCATCTTGTAGTGCTCGGAGATCAGCACCGTGTCGTAGAGCCGGTCGAAATCGTAGCCCGCATAAACGTCGTGCGGCTCGGTGCCGAGGCTGTTGGAGAAAATACCCACCCTGATCCCGGCGGCACGGGCGGCTTGGGCCGCGGCGATGACCGACGGCTCCGGGTGCAGGTCCTGAAGGACCCGGCCCAGCAGGTTGGTGCCGTCGATACCGAGCAGGGCGCCGGTCCGTTCGTTCCATTCGGTCTGGCTGATCGCCCCGCGTTCCAGGTCCGCGTAGACAGCGGCGCCCTCGGGATGTTTGGCGATGATGGAGAGAAACGTTCCCTCGGGCAGGCCGGCCCGCCGGTCGAAGCCGACCGCGCAGGCGGGCACACTCGTGGTCAGGACCCCACCGAAGTCGAGGATCAGCCCGGCACGACGGCTCACACAGTGCTCCCGGTGGTCTTGAGCAGGGTTCGGGTGTCGATCAAGTGTTCACCGAGGCTCCGCGTTCCCACAGTCTTGTGGGCGCGCAGGCCGCGGTGCAGTGCGATGACGCGGCGCAGAGTCTCGCGGTGCTGAACCTGGGCGACCAGAGCCAGGGCGGCATGGCCGTCGTCGCAGGCGGCCTCAATGTTCTGGGCCCCGGCATGTGCCTCGGCCCGGGAGATGTACGCGGTACACCGGTGCCGCAGCATCTCGGGCGACAGCTGCCCGAGCGCCTTGTCAAGCGACGGCAGGGCCTCCACATACCGGCCGAGCCGGACCAGATTGCCACCCTCGTACGCATCAGCCTTGGACAGATCGAACCAGGCGATTCCGCCCCAACGATCATCGTCCATCGAGCCGGACAGCAGGACGCGAGCCTGCTCCAGGCAGCTACGGAAGCCGTGGTGATCGCCCGCGTAGGCATGCATCTCGGAGGCGACCGCGTTCGTCCACGCACGCATCCGCATCGAGGCACCGCGCTCGGCGGTGTCCACGGCCGCGAGTGCGTAGTCCAGCCCGCCGGCGGGGTCGCCGCTGTAGGAGGTGCGGAAGGCCCGCCCGGCCAGGATCAGCGCGGCCAGTTCTTGACTGTCGATCTCCTTCGCGATCTGGTAGCCGAGATCCATGTAGGCGTCGGCCTGGCCCGGGTCGCCCAGGTCGAGCGACAGCAGCGCGCTGGCGAGCGCGGCCATCTCCGCCATGTGCGCTAACAGCGAGTTCCGCAGATGAGCCGGCTGGTCTTTCGGCCGTAGCGAGATGACCAACTGGACCTGGTCGTGGGCAACGGGGACGAGGCTGGAGGCTGGGAACGACTTGTAGGAACGGCGGTAGCTGGCACCGATCGACCGGAGCTCCCGCACCGTGGCGCGGTCCACGATTCCGCCGGACGGCCGGCTGACCTGCGCCCGAGCATCAGGCGACAGGCTGGCGATCGCGGCGGTCAAACCGGCCAGCGAGCCGAGGGTGAAGGAGCGTCGCAGCATAGTCTCGGAGTCTTCCGCATCGGAGGACTGCATGGTGGACAGCGGGTGTGTTGCACGAGGCGCCGGCACGGAGACACGGGCGGGTGCTGTCGCCGGCGCCGCCTGGTAGCGCACATCGAACGCCAAGACGTGATGGACAGCGATCCCGAGCGTCCCGGCGATCCGCTCCGCCATCGACAAGCTGTCCAGCGCGGTCACACCACGTTCCACCTGGCTCACCCAGGACTCGGAGCGCCCCACGGCGGCCCCGAGCTCGTGTTGCAGAAGACCCTTGCGTCTCCTGCCTTTCTCGATGCGCCTGCCAATGATCCTGTCGATCTCCATCACCGGACACCCCGAAGGCCTTGACCGCACCAATATGGATGCACATCACTACAGGCCGCTACCGTAACCGCCGACGCCGCTCGGACGACAGAGCGAACCCACAGCCGTCGGCGCTCGAAAGAACGGTCACCGACGTCCGCGCTGATGTGCCGGTAGCCGCTGGCGGCGAGCATGTCAGCGACTTCGTCGAGGGTGAACCCGAACCGCCGCGCCGCCTAAGATGATCTTCCGGGCAGTCACCGACTCGGCCGGATGGCGTCGAACATCTCCTTTGGTGAATCCGCTTCCGGCCGCCGCAGCATCCGAGGTGTGCGAGCCACGCAAAGATCGTGGACGCTTGCTGCAGGTAGGCGGTGTGGTGAGGGCGGGCCCCTCGACTCGGAGCCGGGATAAGCGCGTTAGCCAGGACGTTGCGGGCCGTCGGCGCGCCTTTCTAGGGAGCCTGTACGGCCGGAGCCGAAGACAGTCGGCGAGTTCGGCAAACCGTCCTCAGCGTCTCGGCTGCACGGCACACTGAAGCGGTGACGATCGCGCACGACCACAGCGACGGGGCGCTACGCATAGAGGTCGTCCTCAATTCACCAACGGGCAGATTCGATCTCCGGATCGTCGACGAGGGCCCGCGGACGCTGACCCCGCAGGAGAAGCAAACAATCCTGACTGACGCACTACGCAGCGTCATGACCCGGCCCGAGATCACCGGGGGACAGGCGTCAGCTTCCCGCATCCCCGTCGGGAGTTGGGGCCCCCTCCATCACGTCGAACAAGGGCCCGGCAAGTGGCGCTCCTGGGCGACGTTCCGGGATACCGACGATGTGGCTCGTGTAGTGCAAGCACACGCAAGCAGCCGCCAGCGGGCAGAGACCAGGCTGATCGCGAAGCTCGGTGCCCGAGCCCACCACGAACTGACCGCCACGACACGGGTGAGCAGCCTGGCTGACGTGTGGCTCGAGGAAATCCAGCTCGAAGGGCGCATCGTCAGGCAGACCGTCGACCGCTATACCGGGTGCTTGCGCCAAACCGTGCTCCCCGCGTTCGGAGAACTGCTCGTCAACGAGCTGACGGTCGGTCGGCTCGATCGGTTCCTCAAAACGCTGGCCAAGGCCAAACCGTCACAGGCACGTAACGCCAAGGTCGTCTTGAAACAGATGCTGTCGATGGCCGTCCGGCACGGCGCCATCACGGCCAACCCCGTTCGCGAGGTCGGGCAGCTACCCCGGGCCAGACGGCCGATCAACGCACTCACGCTCGACGAACTCAGCCTCATCCGGGCCGCCATCGAACGACGGCAGCATCGGCGCACCACCGGACCCCGGCGCAACGGCAACCTCGCCGACATCATCGAGTTGCTTCTCGCCACCGGCGCCCGCATCGGCGAAGTCCTGGCTCTGCGGTGGCAGGACATCGACCTTGACGACGACTGCCCGACCGCGACGATCTGCGGAACGATCACTTTCGTCAAGGGGCAGGGATTCTCGCGGCAAGACCACCCGAAAACCGACGCCGGTTTCCGGACAGTGATCTTGCCGGGATTCATCGTCGACGTGTTGTGGCGGCGCTACAACGACCGAGCGCATCCGGTCCGTGGCCAGCACAGCATCAACGCTGTCTTCGCAAGCCGTAACGACACCTGGCTCTCGCCCTACAACGTCGGCCGGCAGTGGCGCGAAGTACGCAAACAAGCCGGGCTGGACTGGGTGACGCTGCACGTCTTCCGCAAGACGGTAGCCACGGTCCTCGACGATGCCGGCAAGACCAAGGAGGCGTCACGCCAGCTCGGACACGCCAGCGAAGAGGTGACCAAGGCCTACTACATCGCCAAGCCGAAGCTCGTGCCGGACGTCACCGACATCCTGAACACACTCGGCCCCCGCCAGAAAAGCACCACGTGACAGGTCCTGCCGCGCCGTTCGAGGCTGGACCAACAGATCGTCGCGACGGCGGTGACGGGCCGCGCGTGCCCCGGCCGGCGCACACCGCGGTGGCCGGTCAGGGCACGAGCCGCAACACCGGACGTTGATGCTCCAGCCCGAGGACCTCGCGGGTCCGGACCACCGACCAGCCGAGTTCGTCGGCCAGTGCGTGAACGGTCAGCCCGGTCTGCTGCGCGGCGAGGTCGAACGCCTGGCGCAGCATCACCGGCTGCTCGCCGGGGTACCGGTCGACCGATTCGGTGGCGAAGCCGGTCTCCTGACGCAGCTGCGCCAGCCGCCGCCAGGCGCGGCCCGCGGCCTGATCCGACAGCAGGCCCACTTCCCGGCACCGGTACAGCAGCGAGTCGATGGAGACACCCCAGACCCGTTGCAGTTCGGTGAGCCGGCTCAGATCGGCGCGGGCCGGCAGGTGGGGCAGGATGCTGGCCCGCGGTGTCAGGAACTCCGCGGCGAACGTGTCGGCTTCACGTTCGTGCTGGGTGTCGCCGGGCGCGGTGTCTCCGTGCAACACCAGATGCCCGAGCTCGTGGGCGCCGGTGAACCGGTACCGGTAGACGTCGTCGGTACGGTTCGCGGTGAGCACCATGATCGGCCGTAGGTAGGCGGTGGAGAACGCGTCGACCTCCCGGTCGGCGTGATCCGGCGGCGGCGTGTTCACCACGATGCCGTGCGCCTCCAGATGCCGGACCAGGTGCGGGATCGGTCCTGTGCCCAGATTCCAGTACGCGCGCAGCGCCCGGGCGGCCTCGGCCGGGGAGCGGGGCAACTCGACGCCGGAGTGCACCTCCCCGCCGGCGAACCCTGGCAGGTCCACCAGCGGCAGCTGTACCCGCCGTTCCAGGGCCAGGGTCAGCTCGCCCACCTGGTTGACGTGGGCGATGGCTTTGTCGCGCTGCCAGGCCCGGGCCGTGCGCAGGCTGCGAAAGTGTGCGCCGGACGCGTCGATGCGGGCGTGTGGCCGGCCGGCGACGAAGAACGCGATCGGCACGTCGAGTTCCTCGGCGAGCCGGGGCAGCAGGTCTGGCCGGGGTTTGGTGACCCCGGCCTCGTACTGTCCTACCGCTGCCGGGGTCACCCCGACCGCTTCTGCGACGTCCTTCTTGGTCTTTCCGGCCAGATGGCGGGCCTGG
The DNA here is from genome assembly GCF_040638175.1 of Actinoplanes sp. NPDC026670. Classification (NCBI taxonomy): domain Bacteria; kingdom Bacillati; phylum Actinomycetota; class Actinomycetes; order Micromonosporales; family Micromonosporaceae; genus Actinoplanes; species Actinoplanes sp. NPDC026670. Next base: position 188,228 of record NZ_JBEZXU010000013.1, on the reverse strand, counting down.
GTCAGCCGGGCCGGGTCGAACAGTTGGGCGACCGCGCCCGGTGTGGGGGTGGCTTCCGCGTCGGCGCCGGGCAGCAGCGACAGTTGACGGTTACCGGTCCTCTTCATCGGCCTTGGGGGTTTCTGGGGTCTGTTCGATGACCGGTGGGAAGGTGTCACTGTTGGCGCGTTCGATCGGCGGGCGGGCGGTCAGCGAGACCGTCGGCATGGCGCCGGCGTCGAAGCGTGCGCTCTCGGCGGTGTCGGCGGCGGCCCGCGGCTGGGGAACCGTACCCGCCGATCCGGTGAGGGCGTCGAACGGCAGCATCTCGTAGCGGCCGGGTACCCAGCGCAGGTGCCCGGCGCCGTCGACCAGGTGCCCTTCGCCCCAGGCGCCGTCGATCAGGCCGCTGCGTTCGTTGGCGGCGAACGCGACGAGGATCAGCTTCGTGGTCGGCGGCAGCATGTCCAGCGCCGACTGCAGTTCTGTGTCGTCGGTGCCGGGCTCGGTGTCGAACAGCGGGAACGGCACGGCCTGGTGCGCCGGTTGGGCGCCGAATCGGTGGAACAGGTCGGCGACCAGCGCGCTGACCCGGCCGTCGCCGACCCGCGCCTGGCTCAGTGCGGTGGCGCCGTCCTTGGCGTACTTGAACGGGAAGAACAGGTTGTCGTCCAGCAGTACCAGTTGGTGCGCCGAACCCGGCGGGCGCACCAACTGCGCTCCGTCCATGTCGGCCAGCGACTCGACGAGCCGTTCGTACTTGCGCACCATCAGCGTCATGCCGAAGGTGTAGCGCTTGTCGCTTTTGCCTTCCCGGTGGGCGTCCTGGGCGTCGAGTACGGCCGCGAGCGTCGCCTGTACCACGGCGAGGCGCACCTGTTCGACCCGTTCACCGAAGCGTTGCTGCGCCCAGCCGCTGATAGGACGATCCACTGCAGACCCCTCCCCGTTACTTCACCTACACACGGCACCTTAGCATCCGTACTTTAGTTGATCGCAGATTTCCGTCACTTCGCGTGCGGGTGTCTCCGCTGGTCGATCTCCGGGAGTCCGAGCCCGGGATGGCGGATCGGCGGCGGGTCAGAGTGCGACGACGGTCGACTTGGCGCGGGTCAACGCGACGTAGATGATGCGGTGGTTGCTGTTGGCCGGGTCGAGACCGCTGGCGAGTGCCGCCCGTTGCGTTGCGGTCAGGCACACGCCGACCGCGTCCCATTCGCAGCCTTTGGCCTGGTGCACCGTCAGTCCGGGCACGGGGCGGGCGACGTTGCGGTCCAGGAACCCGCGCAACCATTTGAGTGGTTCGGTGTAGGCGTGGTGCCGGGCCCGGAAGTCGCGGGTCGACTCCGTGCCGACCGCAGCCACCAACGCGTCCCACGTGGTGTTGACGGCGGTCTTCGCCGGTGTGCGCAGTAGGTCCAGCACGGCGTTCAGCCGCGGGCGCAGCCGGGCGCGGGCGGCGGGTTGGTGATGTCCAGCATTCGGTAGGACTCCTCGGCGTACACGGCGGGCTGGCCGAACGCGGCGGTGGTGACCAGGTCGGCCAGCAGGGGCGCGGCCGCCCGCTCAACGGTGGTGGGGTTGTTGAACGACATTGGCAGGATGTCGCCGCCGGCGGTCCACAGGTCTTTCCATTCGTGGGCGAGGACGACGTCGACGGCGGCGCCGTCTCGTGCGGGGACGGTGACCGGTTTGCGGTCGCGCAGATTACGGGCGAGGGCGACACAGTGCGGGCTGCGGAACCGGAACGAGCGGGTGAGCCGATAGGTGCGCAATCCGGAGTTGGCGACGAAACCGGTGATCAACGCAGTGCGGGCGCCCCGGAACTCGTACAACGCCTGCCGCGGGTCGCCGATCAGGGTGACGGCGGCGCCGTGTCGGCGGGCCAGGCTGATCAGGTCGAGGTCGAGCTGGTTGGCGTCGAAGACCTCATCGACGAGCAAGCTGCTGACAGTCGCGGCGAGATGAGCGCCGAGAATCGCGGCCAGCTGCGGGTCGGTCAGGGCGTCTGCGGCGACGGCCCGCACGTTCTCGTGGGTGCAGGTGCCGGCGAGGATGTTGTCACGGTCGGGAACGCTGGTGATCCTGACCTCGCGGGCCGAGGCCACCTTGGTGGTGACGATGGTGCTCCCGCGGATGGTCAGCGTCTGTTTCGTGGTGGTGCGGGTGTGCCGGTGGGCGGTGCTCCATTTGTCGAGGACCCGTAGGTCGGTGTGGCGGTGCGGCCAGGTCAGGTCGCCCCGGCGCAGCAGATAGTGCAGCAGGTCCAAGACCAGGGTGTCGATGGTGATGACCCGGTTTGATGGCCGCATCGCGCCCAGGCTCCAGGTTCGCAGGATGCGCCGGCGTAGTTCGGTGGTCGCGGCACGCCCTCGGTTGGCGGGCATCGGCAAGAGCTGACTACGGGCGTAGGTGTCGGCTTTCTGACAGGTCCGCCATAGATCAACTTCAGTGGAAGTGTCACACCCGGCTTCTACAGTCGGCAAGCAGTTGCACACGCACAGCTGCGGCCGATGGCGGGATGAAGGTGATCATGGCTAGACGCAGGCGCACGGTACGGCGTACGGGATCCAGCGACATGTGGTGGCTGGCCGCAGCAGGCCTGGTGTGCGTCAGCGTGGTCCTGCAGGCGATACGACAACATCCGCTGGCTGCCTCCTTGATCGGCATCGTCCTGCTGGCGAGCTTGGGCGCGGCCGGATGGCTGTGGATCCAGCGGTCGCGACGACTGTCGCGCCAGGAACTCTCGGTCGCCGTCACCGACCTCATGTCCGGCCCTGAGTTCGAGCGCTGGGTGGCCCAGCTGATGACGGCCAGCGGATGCCGCCGGGTACGGGTATCCGGCGGTTCCGGCGATAAAGGCGCCGACGTGACCGGATACGCCCCGGACGGCCGCCGCCTGGTGGTGCAGTGCAAGCGGTACAGCACCAAGGTCGGCAGCCCTGAGGTGCAACGGTTCGCCGGAACCGCCCACCACATTCACCGCGCGGACGTGGCGTTGCTGGTCACGAACAACTACCTGACCGTCCAGGCCGCAGGGATAGCCGCCCAGTGTCACATCACCGTCGTCGACCGTGACGTGCTGGGCCGCTGGGCGGCCACGCTGACCCTGCCGATCGCCTCCATGCCCGGCTCGGCCAGATCCATGCCGGCCCAGCTGGCACGGATGCCGATCATCCGGCGCCTGCACGGCGTATGGCCACGGCGCACGCGGCCGAACGCCGCAACGCTCGGACATGCTTCATCGACCCTCCCGGCCGCCCCGACGAGTCCTCCGCCGGCCACCACCAGCGCACCGCCGGGCACATCCTCGCCTTCAGGCGCGGACTGGTGGAACGAGGCACCGTAACGCCGGCCGATCCCCTCACCGAACACGCCCGGTCCCTCACACGGAACCGCAACGAACTTCGTGCATCGAAGAGTCACCGTCGCACCGCGGCAGGCGTAACCACCCGGACCCCGGAAAGGATCACCATGGCGTACACCGCCGAGATCAGCCGCTCCAACCCCAGCTGCTTCATCTTCCTGCTCGACCAATCCGCCTCGATGCTCGATGAGATCACCGAAGGTGAACTCGTACGCCGCAAAGCCGATGTCGTCGCCGACGCGCTGAACCGGCTGCTGCGCGAGCTGGCCATCAAGTGTGCCAAGGAAGGGGGCGTCCGCGACTACTTCCACGTCGCCGTCATCGGCTACGGCGTCCGCGTGGCCTCGGTGTTCGAAGGAGAACTCAGGGGACGCGACCTCGTGCCGCTGTCACAGGTCGCCAAGTACCCGGCCCGGGTGGACGAACGCATGAAGAAGGTGCCCGACGGTGCCGGCGGCCTGGTCGAGCAGCCCACCAAGTTCCCGGTCTGGGTGGAGCCCGTCGGCAACCACGGCACCCCCATGGTCGAGGCGCTGCGCCAGGCCACCGTGCTGGCCAACACGTTCCTGGCGACCAACGAGAACTGCTTCCCGCCGGTGGTGCTCAACCTGACCGACGGACAATCCACCGACGGAGACCCGCGCCCCGCCGCGGAAGCGCTGCGCGAACTGGCGTCCACCGACGGCAACGTCCTGCTGTTCAACCTGCACGTGTCCAGCGAAGGCGGCACGCCCACCATCTTCCCCGGCACCTCGGCACAGCTCAACGACGACTACGCCCGCACCCTGTTCTCGATGAGCTCACCGCTGCCACCGCACATGCGCGCCTACGCCACACAACAGGGCATCGCGGTCGACGACACCAGCCGCGGCTTCGTCTACAACGCCGACATGATCACCATCGTGCAATTCCTCGACATCGGCACCCGCGCCACGGACCTGCGCTGAGCCTCGAGGCCGCCACCACCCATGCGCGCATTCGTCAGCACCTTCGCCGTCCCCAAGTCCGGATCGACGACCGAGGAATACGAGGACGCCAGCCACATAGAACCCGCCGACAGAGGCGACGCCGACATCAACAGCCCCTGGCTGGCCGCCGCAGTCGCCGACGGCGCCAGCGAAGCCATGCTCGCCGGACACTGGGCCCGCCACCTGACGACCACGTTCACCGCCGCACCCGCCGACCAGAACCTCACCGCGACAATCCTCGCCGCCGCCGCAGACTGGGACGAAGTCGAAGCCGAGTACCGGCAGGCACGCGACACCGTCGGCGAACCCATCGCCTGGTACGAAGAAGACGGCCTACGCCGCGGCGCCTACGCCACCATCGTCGGAGCGCACCTGCTGGACGGCCCCACCCGCCGGCAAGGACCCCTGTTGGTGGCCGCCCTGGGCGACGCCTGCCTGTTCCAGATACGCGACAACGACCTGATCACCGCCTTCCCGATCGACGACCCGGCCGGATTCGACACCCGGCCCAGCCTGGCCCCCTCCCGGCCACGCGACCCCGCCAAGATCGGCGAACACGTCACCTCACTACGCACCGACTGGCAACAGGGCGACCAGCTGCTACTGGCCAGCGACGCACTGGCCCAATGGTTCCTCGCCCAAGCCCAGGCAGGAGGGACACCGTGGCTCACCCTCTCCGACCTCGGCACCGACGCCGAGATCGGGGGATTCGCCGCACTCATCGACGGCTGCCGCACCAACGGGTCACTGAAAAACGACGACACCACGCTGCTGCGCATCGACCTGTGAACCCCTGACGAGCGAGGACGACACCTGTGACCCAGCAGAGATCACCCGCCCGGTACCCCACGGGCGGCGACTACGTCGACGCGCTGCAGCTACCCCGCCTCGCCTTCACCGACCCGCAACTGCAAGTCGGCACGGTCAAAACCGACGACCTCGGCATGCCGGAGCCAGTATCAGGCAACTTCGCCTCCATCTTCCAGATCCTCGGACCCACAGGCGAACGATGGGCGATCAAATGCTTCGTCCGCCCCGACCCCGACCGGCACCGCCGATACCGCGCGATCGCCACCGCACTGCAAGCACTGCACCACCCGGCCCTGATCGACTTCGACTACCAGGCCGACGGCATCATGGTGGCCGGCGTGCGCTACCCGCTGCTGAAGATGCGCTGGGTCCAAGCCCAAGGGCTCATGCTGTGGCTGGAAACGCACCTCTCACACCCCGACCGGCTCCTCAACGTCGCCGACCAGTTCGCACAGGTCATCACTACGCTGGAGCAGGCCGGCATCGCCCACGGCGACCTGCAACACGGCAACCTGCTGATCACCGGCCACGACGAACTGAAACTGATCGACTACGACGGCATGTACGTCCCGGAAATCGCCGGACTGCCACCGAACGAGAAAGGCCTCGTCAACTACCAGCACCCCCGCCGTGGCGACAACGATTACGGACCCGGCCTCGACCGATTCTCCGCCTGGGTCATCTACACCAGCCTGATCGCATTGGCCGCCCGCCCCGACCTCTGGCGGCGGCTACGTGCCAGCGACGACGACACCAAACTGCTGTTCTCCTCCGACGACTACCTCGACCCCACCTCATCCGGCGCCTTCACCGCCCTACGAAACGGCGGACCGTCCCACCTGTCTGCTCTCGCCGACCAACTCGCCGCATTCACCCGCATGGCGCCGGCACAGATACCCGCGCTCGAAACCCGTCCTGCTCCTACGGTGGTCTCCTCGGCTCCGGCCGCGCCCGCGACGGACACACCCGATTGGCTGGCCGATCACCTACCGCCAACCTCGTCCGCCAGCCCCACCTCACCCGCCGAGACGCCGGCCGACATCTCGACATACTCCTTCTCCGGCAAGCATCTGACCGCAGCCCGGATCGCCGCCGTCTGCGTGATGCTCAGCGTTGCAGGTGGCGCCGCCACCGGCTTCGGCGTGACCAGGTTGGCGGTACCCGCCATGGCCTGGATCCTCGCTGTCGCAGCGGCCGCGGCCGTGATAGCCGGCAGCTACCGTGCCCATCCACTCGTCGCGGCCCGCCGCGCAGCACGCGACGCCTACGCCGCCGCCCGCAAAGAATGGACCGCCGCCCGGGTGCACGCCCAGCAGGAGAGGGCAGCGCGTGACGAGTGGGATACCGTCGCAGCGAGTCAGCAGCAGGCTCTACGCGCCCAGCGAGACGCCGCCGTCACGCAGCGAGACGCCACGGTAGCCAAGGCACAACACAACCTGAAGCAGACCTTGCAGACCATCGCGCTGCGCCGCTCCGACCGGAATAACTCGCAACCGGTTCGTGAACAGCAACGCCTTACCGAGCTCCGAGCAGAGCATGTTCAGCGTGCCCTGGCCGGTGCCGTCATCGCGAAAATCCCTCCGCGCGGCATCGACGCCAAGATCGCGGCGGGACTGGCCGCACACGGCTTCCGTACCGCCGCCGACTTCGTCGACTACCGCACCGTGTCGGGCCACGGCCGCTACGACAAGACGTTCATCAAGCGGAACGCGACAGACCACGGAACCTACGTGGAGAACGTGGGAGAGAAACGCGCCCAAGCCCTGAAGCAATGGCGACAGGCCATCATCAGCCGCGCGGAGAACCAGGCGCCTACGACCCTCGATCCACGGCAACGCCAAGAAGTGGCCGCTCAACTGCAACAGTTCCACGCTGGCCTGACCGCTTCGGAGAACGCGGCCAAGCTGCAAGCCCGCACCGCGGCCGACCAAGCACGAGCCCAGGAGCAAGCCACCCAGACAACGCTGGACACCCACCAACAGCAGATGGAATCCGAAGCTCATGCCAAACGGGCGAACCTCGAGCGGCGTGTCGCCGGAGCGGACGCCACAGTGACCGCCGCTCACCGCAACCTCGAATACCTCGGTGCCGCGCTGCAACCATTGACAGTGATCTCGATGGGCAACTACCTGCTGGCCACCGTCGGCTTCACTTCGCCCCCACCGGCCAACTCCCGGCAGGGCACATAGGGGCGCATGCCCCGGTGTGCTGACTGCCGGCCAGGCGAGCATGACATCGGCTCCCAAGGCCGCCAGCCCACCCTCGAACATACGACGCTGCACAGATGACCCGACCCAGGACACGCGAGCGACCCGCATACCGAAGGCACCCGCGTCCGGCCAACCCGAAGCCTGGTGTCAAGGGACACCACGAGCGTGATGTCGGCGTACGGGTTCCGGTGCAACGTCAGGTACGCCACACGTGCAGAGGCCGGGGCGGGGAGGGCTCCGGAACGCTGCGCCGCCGAGTGCTCCAGAGAACCACCGTCCGCCGCTCACGATGAGTAATCAGGGGACGTCTGTTGTCACCCAGATGCGGCTATGAGAGTAAGCGCAGCGAGTGACGATGGAATCGCAATTTGACGTGGCTTAAAAACCGCGGGAGACCTTTAGGCGACCGCAGGAGTCAAAGAATGCATCGCCGCCGGCACGCTGATGCCAAGCTAACGACTCATGGACCGAGCGATTCGGGGATATTCTGGATACGGAGCAGCCCGCCAACGCGGAATCAAAATTCAATTAATATCCGGCTCCCTTGAGAATGCGGCAAGTCTTTGGCGAAATCGCAGAATGACTAAACGCATGCGCCCGATCCCGATTGCAGTGAAGGCCATCCCGAGAGCAAGGCCCATCGCCCCCCACATGACAGAATTGACAACGAATAGGAAGAATGCTCCAGCGCCCGATATCGATAGCCCGGAAATTATTGTGGCGACTGTAAGAAGCTTCTCGCCGCCCATCAGGTATGCAACACCTTCAAGGCTCGACATGGCACCATAGATGCCAATAGCCGCGCCAAAAATGCTTCCCGACTGGAGCAGGCTAAATCCTATAATGAAAAGAATTTGCCCAAGAAAAAATATTGAGTATGCAGCTCTACTGGGGAAAGCGCCCACTATCGGAGAGTCCCATTCCCACCTGCCGACCGCCTGTTCCATCAACCGGTCAACCGATGGGTAGAGGGCGAAGCAATATATGCCCATGGCCGTCAGCGCAATTCCCGTCACCCGAGGGCCTTCAAGTGTCATATTGAGACCGGACCCGAAGATCATCGCCGCCATACCCGCTGCGATCATTTTGACAAAAAGCTTGGCAGCTGCTGCCATTTCTACCTGAGATATGAGGACGACGGCGCCACCGACGAATGCGAGAATTGCGACTACGGCGGCGGCAGTAGACGACAGTATGGATGCCGCAAATGCGCACGAAAGCATAGCCAAAATTGCTACAACTTTACTATACTGCGCCACTTGCGATCGCGGCCTCTTCCGCAACCAGCGGGCCACCCCGAGGCCGCCAACGGTTATGGCAGCAATAGCTAACCCTTTGAGGGAGGTGTAATCGCTAAAAACATTGACAGAAACTCCGGCAGTGAAGCCTGCGGAGAGCATGTAAAGTTTGGCTATCCATTTTGAGGCCTTCGGGGTGCAGTCTTCATCTGAAGTCTCTCGCAACGTCACATTTCTATAGTTTCAGCTCAAGTCAACCATGCAGGTGGCGGCACAAACGCTGAGTTGAGCTGGGCAAACACTGATGATCACCCGGCTGGTCAAGTCCCGGCGAGGCCTGCGGCGTCATCGTTGTCAAGCCAGACGACATCCCAGATCCCATAACTTCATCGACATCCCTGTCTCTGAAGAAAGCCTCGCACTATCGCCAGCCGCGCGAGTTCCCGTACAGCGCGCCAAAGCCGAGATGCCGGCATTTGACCGTTCTCCGCGGCATGAGAGTTGGCCCTTATCAAGGCTGCCGGAGGCCTGCGTCCCAAATCATTAAATACCTCACAGGCGGCATTTCAGTATCGGTCGATAGATTACCCTCAAGGATTTGCGACAGATAGGGGAAATCGTTGTAGGAGTCGGAAATTTGGAATTCCTCTTGCTCCGCCGCTCGCTCCACCGCTTCGGATCCAGCTGACGTGATCGGGTCACGGATAAAGATGATGTTTTCTACTCCGATAAAATCCAAGGTGCGAGCCGCGCGAAGCGGCATCGCTCCTGGCGGGAAATGCCAAGAATACGGATCGTTTTCGCAATACGCTATGCAAGGTAGAGGCAAGGAGTCCGGCAAGACATGCCCTAGTGTTTTCCGGCGCGGAGTTATATCCTTAAGAAGGCTGACCACTTGTGCTGGCGCCACGGTAATTCCAAGCCATCCCAGATCCTTCCGCCACTCATTGTCGGAGCAGCAGTCCGATGGGATCACAGGATCAGCTGGCAAGCCATTGTAGAAGAGGTATGCAGGAATCAGCGGAGATGGGGTGTTGGAGATGAGCTTGTCTACTTGGAAGTCCGGCGAAGTGCCGACCGTGTCGAAAAGCGATTGATAAGAGCCCGGCTTCCGGCTCCCAGAGTTTGGTTTTAGGCACTTGGCTTGCAACCTGAAACCAAGTAGGAGTCCACCACCTCGTAGCCAAAGCTCTATATCGGCACCGTGCTCAGATTCGCCAGAATCAACGTGTATTGCCTCGACACTGCCATGACTTCTTCGAGCCAACCAAACGACGAAATCTTCTGTTATCCCCCGCTCGTCCGACTCCTTCTTTCCGAACTTTCGAGACCTTAACATGCGCTTTCTGGTCTTGAGGGAAATCCGAGCTGTCAGTTTCCGAAATCCCCGCGCATCCATAGGACTTGTCACGGGTGCCAGCCTAGCTCCTTAGCTGGTCCTTATCAGGACGTGTGAATGATGGTGGCATCGGGGATGATGGGAGAGTTGGAATCTTGGGGTGGAGGCGGCACGGCATGATTCGTGGGCGATCAGTTCGTAATCACGCCCTCACCGACTTGTGAATCTGATTCGACTCTCATCGGCATGTCCGTATGGCAGCGGCCGGCCAGCATGCTACCCAGAGTTGGCCGGCTGAGCTAGCAGTGTTCTGCGGGAACGCGACGGACGGAGTTCGCTGGCAAGAACCTCACGTCTCACATACCTCGCTGGCGCGGACACGCTTCGTTGGCGAAGGACACCAGAGCCGAGTTTGAGAGCCAGGCCGTATCATCGGTGACGCTCCGACGAGAGGCTAACTAATCCGAAGGGCCGAACTCGTCCCGTCGCCAATCATCGTCAGCGAACAGGTCAGCTGGTGTGAGCATATTCCGTCGTAGGTAACGGTCAACACCTATGGACAATGCCGACAGGGTAGCATTCGTGTTGCTCAGCCTCGGCTCTTGTGTTGCACCGAGCTCCTGCGCACACCAGGCCCATCCGCGGTCGGTCAGTTCCAGAACCAATCTAGGGCCGCTTCTGTGCACGTCGATCAAGCCGAGCCTGACGAGGGCGTTGCGGTCCTGAGGGCGGATAGTGAGTCCGAATCGGTCCCTTAATTCCCGGTTGCTGGCTGGGCGTTTGCCGATAGACATCAGTGTTAGCAAAGCCATCCGCTGGCCAGCCGGCAACAATGGATTTTTGAGGCTGGGGGAGGTCGACGGAGTCGCAGCGCTTGTCGTGGTCGCCTGAGCCTGATCCTGGAGGCTACTAACGATCGGCCGGGCCAACTGGCGTCTTCTGGCGCAAATCGCACTCAGGGGGCCACGGGCTGTCGTGTCGAGCCGTTGCCGATCCGGGATGACAATCTTCCAGCCATCCGAGGTCAGATCCACTTGCCCAGCCTCGATGTGACCCCAGTAAGCGACTTTATTGTCGACATCTACCAAGACAAGTAGGACCGAAAGTTCAAACCCTAACCAGTAGTCAAGGTGCTCGGGGTTTCCTCGATATACCCATCCGTCCGGAGTCCGCTCACGAAACCACGATGACCCACTTTTGATCTGTACACCAATCAAACGGCCTGTCGCCCTTCTGCTGACGCGCTGTTCAATGAGCGCATCGATGCCAACATCACTAACCGGTTGCTCTCGGAAGATCCATTGAAGATGTTCATGAACGAACTGGTCGACGAGTGCGACGCCCAGGCGCGCCGTCAGCTGACGTTGATCGAAATGCACCAGTTCAGTGTGCTCTAGAACGCCCGACACGGGAACCCCAAGCTGCATTTGTCGAGAGACTGCTCCGGTTCATAAGCCCTTCAGTAACCCAGTTCGAGTCTCAAGGCGTTCTACAAGCCTATGATCACGTGCACTGATCTGCTGCAGACAGGGTGTGACCTGGTTGCGGTGCCGTCACCGCGGGTATGCGGCATGTCCAGCCGTCGACACATGACGGGCATCACTGAGAGGTGGCGACCGAACTCGCGAATATCGAAATCGGTGAGATCTCGGCTGCGCCGAAACTCGCGATCAACCTGGGACCGGCTCGAAGCGCACGCCCGCCCAGGTGTCACCGTCACCCCTGGTGACACCTGGTATTCAAAACCACCGAAGGTGTTGGAGCTGCTATCGCAGCTACGCGTGCGATCAGCGGCAGGAGGGGCTCAAAGGTATTCGGCGGCAAGGTGACACAGGTGCATGACGCCGGGATACCTCGTGGCTTGCTCGGTATGCGAGTGGGCGCGGCGCAGTTGATGCGCGAGGAGAACGAGGCTGTCGGTGTCGTCTCCCGGTTGCTGGAATGCCACGCAGACCTCCAGCGGTACGGGGTTGGGCGCGGCTCGGGTCAGGTTCGCGTGCAGGTCGGGGTCGAGTTTCGTCATTTCCAACGGGACCTGGACTTGGTCGGGTTTCGGGTTGATCGCGTAGTAGGTGCGATCGTTGAAGCGGAACACTCCGCTGACGCGTTCGGCGAACTGTTCGGGATCGTGGGACAGGCCGCGGGGGACTTCGGCGCCGGTGCCCCGGTCTCTGATCCGCAGGATCCGTAGGCCGGGGCACTCCGCGGGCGTGAGAACGGCCGGCGTCTGCTGATCATCTTTGAGGATCACGCCAGGCAGGATGAGACGGTCCGGTGTGATGTGCTTGTCCTGCAGCCAGTCCCATCCCCATTTGCGGAAGCTGGCGGCACGCACGAGCACGATGCGGTGCTGATGCTGTTGTGGCGCCTGCACGCCGAGCACGTTGGTGAGGAACTCGGCGATGGCCTTCTTCTGATGGGGGCCCCCGGGGATGCGGCCGTGCCCTTCGGCGAGTTTCTGCGGCAACGACTGGTAGGCGATGACGGTCGGCTGGCCGTCCGTGGTGGTGGCCAGGACCGCGGTGGGTTCGTGCCCCGGCTGGTGCCGCACGACGATGGGGATGCAGGTGCTGCCGCTATGGTGCAGCCAGACCCCGATGTGCTCGAGTTCGGGCAGATTGGCCGGCAGTTCGTAGTCTCCGATGCGTCCCAGTTGGCGCAGGGCGTCGTTGACGGCGGCGGCGCATCGCTGGATCGTGCTGACTTTGAAGTTGGTCCCCGGGAACGGGGCTTTCTTCTTGGCGTTGGGATTGGTGCTGACTTTCTGAGGCGGTTTGAACAGTTCCGCGGGACGCAGGCATTGCAGCGGGCGTCCGGAGCGTGCGAAGCCTTTCTTGAGGGCCTTCTTCGGGTCGATGACGCGCATCCTGGCGAAGTGTTTGTCGCCGCCCAGTTCGAGAATGGCCGCGCGGACGCTGGGGCTTGATTTCAGTGTTCGGGTGATGCCGGTGGCATGGGCGCCAAGCAGGGCCGCTTCGGGGCGTTTGTCGCCGGGACGCCGGGCGATGCCTGCGGCGAAGTCAGAGCCGTCGCGCAGCAGGACGGTGAGGTCGAGGGCGCCGGTGAACCGCACGACGCCGTCGTTGTCGGGGTCATCGGTGCGGGTGAGACCGAAGAAGACCTCCAGGGTGGCCAGGACGGCCGCTCGGGTGATCGGGTTGTGGGTCCACAGTTCGATCGTGTAGGTGTCCCGCGGATCAAACCGTGTCTTGATCTTGCGGGGAATCGTCGAACCGACCCGCGGAAGGTGAGCGGACGTCGTGATCCCCAGCGGCGCGAACAGGTCGCTGACGGCGGTCAGGACCTCGCGGTGGTCTCCGGGCACGAAGCCGGTGTTCGCCGCGTGCAGCAGCGACTTCGACCTGCTGCGTTCGTCATCGGGTTCGTCGATGTCGGCGGCTTCGCTCTTGGTGCCCTCGCTGTAGAGCATGTAGGCGCGGATGTCTCCTTCACCCGCCGTGATGGCCGGCTGGGACATCACCTTGTCGGGGGAGGGGAACGGCAGATGGGTGAGCGCTGCCAGGGCCCGGGCGAGACCCGGTTTGAATTTCCACTGCCGCTCGCCGTCGCGGTTCCAGACCTGTTCGATCGGCGCCGACAGCAGCGTCCTCGGCTCGTGTCGGCGCAGGAAGCCGTTCGGGGCGTGCAGCCAGAGCGTGGCGCCGGCGCCACCGTCACCGCGTGCGGGCACGTAGGTGACGGGCATGAGCGGGAAGCGACTCATGCTCAGATCGGCATGTACCCGCGGCGCCGCATGTTGGGGACTGGTCTCGAGGTGGATGGAGATCTTGGCGGTGACCAGACTCGGGCCGGCGTCGTCGGTGTCGAGGGTGATCGGCGGCCACAGGACGACGTCGCGGCGGTTGTTGCGTTGGGGCGGCCCGAGGATCAAACCGCGTGGCTGTCCGAGTAGTAACAGACCGTTGTCGAGCACATGCTGGGCCAGGAACGTCGGCAGCAGGTCGTAGACCTGCGACGGCACTGCTGCGGTGCCGTTGGGGCGCTGCCCGAACGTGAGCAGGTCGGCGGTGCTTTCGGTGAACTGGCGGGCCAGGTCACGCGGATCGAGTTCGGTGAACCAGTCGACGGCAGGGTTGATCTCGGTGCTGGCCCACGCCGCGATGGCAGCGGTGAGCACGGTCGTGTCCGCGTCGTCGAACGCGATGATGAACGTGTCGGAGTGCAGATTCCAGTCGACGTGGATCACGGCCGGGTCGACCCCGATCAGAATCTCGATGAGACCGCGGGTGGGCAGCGACCGGTCCTGAGGCGCCTGCGGGTGGGCCTGGTGGTAGGCCGTCTTGAACGCCGTACGCCAGTGCGGTGGCAGCGCGGCGGCCTGGAACGTCTGCTTCCAGTGAACGTTGCTCTGGATCTCCAGGGTGTTCAGCAGGACGAACTTGCCGAGTGGCTTACGCTTTTTCGCCGGCTTTTCGGTGTCGACGGGAGTGCTCACGCGCTGGCCTTCCGCTGAGTTCCGAGGGGATCGTTGGTGCCTATGAGGTGACCCATCAGGCCCCACACCGCGGTGTTGACGGCATGCAGCCGACGTTGCTCGTCCGACGCGCCGCGACGAGGCGGCGCCAGCAGCGTCTGCAGGAATCGGTCCATCGCCACCACGACGCTGGTGACCGCCGTGTCGGCCGCCTCGTCGTCGGTTGCCAGACGCGGAGCGAACGCGGCGTCACACAGCAGCACCCGCGTCGGCTGGTTGCCGCGGATCGACCGTCCGATGGTCTGGCTCATCGGCACCAGCATGTTGCCGACAAAAGCCGGCACGTAGTCGCGGGCCAGCGCACGGAACTGGACCGGCCGGCCGATGACGTCGAACCACATCTCCCGCGCTTCCGCGCGCAGCTGGTGGACCAGATCGGCGACCTCACAGGGAAACGCCGGTCGCAGGATGTGCGGCGGATCCTGCAGTCGGGCCATGGCCAGCTGGCTGATCAGCGACAACGGGAACGACAGATCCGACGGCGGCGGATGCGAACGCGTCAGGTAGATGACCGCCCCGAGCGCCGCGGTGTCGTTGCTGTTGAGGATGTTGTATCCCCGCTGAATCGACAGTTCAGCGGCGACCAGGATGTCATCGGCGCCGGTCCCGAACGACGCCACCAGCCGGCGCGGGATGCCGTCACGCCCCGGATCGGCGGCGTCGGGCACCACGATCCGCGCCCGGAACGGGGTGCGATTGTTGATGTGCTCCCCGACCACCTGGGCCTCATCGGTGGACAGCACGACGAACAACACCCGCCGCCGGTCTTCGGGCAGTTCGGCGCGGATCTCCTCGAGCATGCTGTGATGGCGCCCAGCACTCGGATGACAGAGCGCGGTGACCATCCGCCGCAGATTGTCGCGGCGTTCGACACCCTGACGTCCCGAGACGAAGATGGGATTCGCGACGGTCTGCGGATTACGGACCGTCAACTGCGATCGCATCAGCGCTTCACGGTCTTCGTCGGGCTGCGACAAGACCGCCGTCGGCATGACCGCAACGTGGTAGAACGACGATCCCGGCGTCCAACTGGTCGCCGACGTCAAGATGACGTGCGGACCGTCGATGCCCTCCGCCGCCAGCAGGTCGTGCGCGTGATACAGCAGCCACCGGCCCACACCGTGCACCCACAACAACTGCAGCATCGCACCGCCGTTGCGGCTGGCGGCCCAGCGAAGAGCCAGGATGTTACCCATCGGCGCCTCCGGCACGACCGGCCGGTAGTCCCGCGGCGGCTGGCTGGCCCAGAACCGTTCCTCATCCGGCAACTGCAGCAGGCCCCGCACCGACGGATACATGGTCGACATCTCGAAGAACGTGGTCGTGATGTAACTCGCCCAGACCGCCGCTTCGATGACCGACCGCAACAGCGACCGCTGATCGTCCAACCAGCCGTGGCCGACGTCAGGCTGCCTGTTCTCCTCGATCCACGCGTCGAGGTGCTCAGCGATCGCCTCATCGTTGCGCGTCGACGCCCGGATCGCCTCCACCGCCTGCTCTAAACCGGTAGGCGGCGGCAGAAACGGCTTCTCGGCGAAGTCCTGCAACAGCAGCCGATAGAACTCATCAGCCCGATCCTCACGCTCCTTCAATCCGCGGCGCTTCTGCGGCAGCCCGAACAAGGCCCGAACGACCCGGCGCCACAACGCGTGCGCCGTGAACGGCGCCTCACCCAGCAACTCCCGCAGGCTCTCACCCGCCTCGGACAGCGCCAGGCGGTTCAGTCCGAAAACGGCCTGCTGGTGAATCTGCAGATGCTCATACCAGCGTTGGACCTTGTCGTCGGCGGCCGGCGCCATGTGCAGCCGGGCAAGGGCGGCATTGGTCACCTCCACCATCCGATGCGACCACCCGTCCGGGCCGCCCACGAGATGTTCGGTCTGCACGAAGTGGCTGTCGAAGACCTGCTGAACGGAGTCGGCCTCGTCGATGATCAACCAGTCCAGAACGCCCTGGACCAGCTCAAGCCACCGCGTCGCGACCGTCGCCGGCTCAGCGCGGCTGGCCAGAAGACACTGCGGCGTCGTCACCCACACCCGGGCCGCCGGAATGTCCTGACGGGCACACTGAACCGGACAGACCGACAACAGCGGACAATCATGTCGCCACTCCCGCTCGTCATCGGAGCGCAAGCTGCCCGTACACGGCGCGGTACTCGGATCCAGCGCCTTCCAGTTGCGTCCGGCACTGCTGCGCAGCGGCTCCAGTAAACAGGCGGCATTGGTGTACCTGGCCGCGGGATCAGCGGCACCGGGATCATCGGCGACGAGCTGGGCGCTCTCCTCGACCATCGTGCGCCAGTACCGATTGATGTGCTCGGTACGAGAGCTCGCACCGATCAGCGGCACGGCATCGATACCCAGAGTGCGCAGGAAGCTCACCTTGGCCAGGACGTCGGCGACGGAACCGACCACGATGCCGACCCGTTCATGGTGCCGGCGGACCCGGTCGATGGCGATCAGATCGGTCAGCGTCGTCTTGCCGGAGTTCATCAACCCCACGATGTGGCTGAGCCCGTCGACGCGAAACGACGGCGGGTTCTGCACCAGATGCGGCTTGTCAGGGTCGACGGCGTTGAACCGGACCTTCTCCCGCAGCCTGAACTGCCAGTTGCGGTTGTCCACCTCGGGATGCGCCTTGAGCTGCCCGTCGACCCACACGGCGGCCGCCTCAAGATCATCGAAGGTGACGTCGACAGCGGTCCGCCGCCGCGCAGCCGGCATACCGACCGGCTCGATGACCCCACCCACCGGCAGCCGATCCGGAAAACGAACATAATCCTTGCGGCCGTCGTCCAACTCGAACCAATACCGCTGCCCCGCCTCGGCTGCCCGGCGCACCCGAACCTGCCGAAAAGCCAGCGACGCCCCCATGGCCTCGTCATAGACCGCCACACGATCCGGAAAGTCAGGACTGCGTTTGACGCCGAAGACCGTACGGTCATCGACGCGCTGCTTCGGATCGTCCAGCCTCTCGAACCACCGCCACTGCGCATCCAACCGCGTGTACTGGTTGAGCAGATGCCGCCAGTACCCGCGCCGGCTGACATCACCCATACGATGACGAACCGCGCGCAGCACCGGCTCCAGCCCGCTGCCCACCTTCACATACCCCGACAGCAGCGGCTGCAGGGCACCGACAGGCTCACCAGGAATCTTCGACGTCAGCAGGTGCAACCCGAGCTCAACAGCACAGAAGACATCGACAGGCATGATCTCTTCCGGGAATCCCGCTGCCACCAGCCGAAGTTCGAGGTCAGCGCGCCACGACGAAGTGTCCCTCACCCGTGCAGCTCCCCAGCTCTCCGCTTCACCTGCTTGATCAGGCGGTTCTCGTCGATCACCTGCACCCCCGCGACACGGCCATCCATCTCCGCCTTCAGGTCGTCGATGTAGCCTGGCTGCTTCGCCCGGTGCATCGGCAGCGCGAGCAGGCGCCGGTCACAGCGAAACTCCTTGGGCCACACGAAACCTCGCCCGAGCAGACGGGCACTCACCTGGTCCTTGGCATCAACGCCCCACGACTCCACCACCACCGACCCGGCGTCGGGGGAGAGGAACTCGATCAGCACGTCGACCTGGTCGACACCGGGGTAGGGCGTGATCCGAACCCTGCCGGCCAACTTCTCCGTGCTGAGGGCGTCCATGATCCGTGCCTCCACCAGCCCAGGATCATGAACATAGAGACGCGTCGCCCGATGCTGCTCGTACACGGCCGCCAACGGCTCCAGCAGCAACTCGACAGCGCTGCCGCCGGGACATCCCGGCGTACCGCAGTCGCACGCGGCGTCCTCCACCGGGTTGCGGCACGCCGGACACAACAGAAAACGCTGAACGCCCACCACGGTCCGGCTGCGGTATGCCGCCTCAACCAGACGCCGCACATATGTCCGACCCGCCGCGTCGTGCGCACGAAACCGCCGCTCCAACGTTTGAACGGACCGGTCCGCGATCACCGCATGATCAATCAGATACCGCCGCAGATACGCATAGGCAGCCTCCACCTCCTGCGGCGTGCTGCCATTAGCCGAAGCCGTCGACCGCAACGCCTCGTGCACCCGATTCTCGACCCACTCGGCCTCCACATCACCACGACTCAAACGCGCACCCTGCTCGGCGAACTCCGACAGCCGCTCCCCGACCAGCAGGGTCTGCTGCAGGTCGATCTCCGACAACGCCAACGCCACCGGCCACGTCACCATCGGCTCCGCGCACAAGCCCAGCAATCTGAGGTCATCCTCGACGGCAGGTACCCCGTCGGCGAAGCACCGCCACCACAGGCGCGCGAACCCGCTACGCCACGACGACGGCAGGATGCCCTCGGCGTTCTTCTCACCCGCGGCCGCACGCTCTCGACGCCGGAGGATCTCCGCCAGCCCCGCACAGAGCAGGGCGACCGTCAGGTAATCATCATCAGGATCGACAGCGCCGGCCAGCGCGGAGGGCGCAACACCCGTCAGATCCGAGCTCAACGACCCCGCCCTTCAACGGCGCGACGATTCGCAAACTCGTGAATTGAACCCGCTATCAAGCTGCGGCGCAGCATCCTCACCTGTCGCCCGTATGTTCGACCTTTGGGTCTTTACATTCACGCAGGACAAGGTTTCTGTGCGGTCAAGCTGCGCCAATGTAGATCGACTAACGAAAGATCGCATACGCGCGTCGCGTGATTAGTGTGAAAAGTCCAATCTTCGGAAATGGCAGGATTCATGCGTTCGGGTGACAGTGGCCCTGTGTCCGTGGAATCACGCAAGCTCGTCGTAGCCGCCAACCGCAGGAGCACCGCCACACGCGGCTTCCGCATGAACAGTCGGGTCGCCGTCAGGCGTCACGCGATGCTCCGCCCAGCTTGACCTGCTCGGCAATACACCCCCGGCGAGCGCACGGCGCTCGCCAGAGCGGCGACCCGGCACCCCTCATGCGGATAGTGTCGAATCCCGCTTATGCAGATCATCGCGGCGCCGCCAGCGGCGATACAGAGCCGGCGACCTGTGGATAGGCGATGCCGCTCCGAAGATCAGACGCCGCCGATAGCTGACTTCCGGTCGGCGCCGGCAATTCTGCGCAGACACTCAAAACGGCTGTGAATTGAGAATAAGCCGCAAAACAAAAGATCGACTTAAATCGATCTAGCTTTTCTGTCGGACCCGGCTGCGACCATCTCGGACGGAAGGTAACAAGTTGATCACAGAAAGGCGATCATGACCCGCGTCCGAGGCCACTACCGAAAAAACGGAAGCTACGTCCGCCCACACACCCGACGCACCCCGGCAAGAACCACCAGAACGCAAAGCGCCACCCGCGTACGCGCACACCACCGCAGCGACGGCACCTACGTCCGTAGCCACATGCGCAATCTCTCCAACGAGTCACCCACCCCGAACAGAGGCGAAGGCATGCCTCTCTCCCCGCAATCCTGCTCCTCGCCCTGCTCATCCTCCTCGTCATCGGGATCTTCGCGAGCTGACCTCGCATGCAACCCCCTGCCGGACCCTCGGCGCGCACCCGCGCCGAGGAAGTCGTCCCGCGGCAACGCAGCATCGTTGGCGACCGGATCCACGGCTGCCGTCGGCGAATGCAGGTCCCCATGGATGAAGAGGGCTTTGGCGCCCGATCGGACCGTCGCGAACGGGCCAGCCGTTCACCGCAGACAACCTGAAAGGCTCGGAGTGGACCATCGCCCACACCGGACACATCCGTTAGCATCGCTTTCTCGCAGTAGTGCAGTCACTACATCGCGTTAGGTGAGCGCGGCCTTGCCGCCCGAGCAGTGGGAGTGTCGTCCGGGTGCCCGACGCAACCAAGCAAGAGCCGATCCCCGGCCTCGACAACCTCACCAAGATCGCCAAAGTCGCGAACGACCCCACCGGACTCGAGACCTTCGCCCGCTATGTCTGGCAAGCAAAGCAGATCGTGCGTCAATGGCTGACCTCGCTGCAGGAGCACAGCGGCCCCGCCTTCGCCGTCTGCGAGCAGCTTGAGGACCTCGCTCTCGTCCACTCCCACAAGATTCGCCTCATCCAGCTCAAGACCCGCGACAAAGGCTCATGGAGCGTCGCCACCATGTGCGACCGCGGCCTGGACGCACTCGTACGGACATACGTAAAGGCCCGCAAAGCCAAAATCCATGACATATGTACCTACGAACTATGGCTGGAAGGAACCACCTCAGCAAAAGCGGACACCGCGGGCTTCGTACTCGACCCCACCAGCGCAACCAATGAAGTCCGAACACGCCTCGTCGCACACGGACTCATCAAAGCGTGGGTCGACGACTTCCTCCAGCGCCTGGTCATCGAGCCCGGACAACCAAGCCAGACGCACATCGACAAAGTAGCAATGTGGGAACTGTCAGCTCTCTGGCCGGCCCTGTCCCACCCAGAGATACTGCGCCTCTACAAGCGGCTCCTCGACGCCGCGACAGCAGCCCAGACCGCAAACACCGAACAGCCAGCCTCCATCCAAGCCATCCTGGCCGCCACTCTCCCGCATGTAGACCACGACCTTCCCCACCAGGGACAACCCGGCTGGTCAGACATCGAACCAATCCACAACCAGACACTCAGCCGCAGCATGCTGACAGCGCTCACCCCGCCGCTGCCCGGCGAACGACAACACCAACTTCTCGCCCGCATGGCCGCTGGATCCGCCACATCCCTGCTGGAACTAAAGATGAGAGCAGCAGGCGCCAGCACCACCCTCATCGAAGACGTTCAAGAACAACGCGCCAACATGGAAGTCCAACGCCAACTACTACTCGCGAGCCGCGACAGCGCAGAAGCCGACCTGAACGAACTCGCGCGCCGAATGCTGCGCATGGCCCAGGCCACCTCCGACCGCATCAACCTCGCCGCCGTCGCGAACCCCATCGCCGCCGGCCGCCCCGCCGAAGCCATCGCCGCTGACCTGCGCTCCCGCCCCCACGACCTCGCCCACCTCGACCGGAAATCCCTGCTGCACCAAGACGAGGAACTCCTCTTCGGCTACCTCGGCCACCTCTCCGACCTCTGCCACTTCGGCTGGGGCCTCACATGACCCCCAGCACCAGACCCATGATCGGCACCCCACCCCGGCCAGGCGGCCCGCCCGCACCCCACGCAGACCAATCACCTCGAGCACGTTTCCGGCCCTCACGCGAAGCCGAAGCACGAATCCTGCTGCTCATCGACGCATTCAGCCACAAAACACGAGGCCAAACCCGCTACCTCGAAGGCCGCGTCAAACTCGCGAAACTCGACTTCCTGCTCCGCTACCCACGCCACCTACGCCGCGTCCTAACCGCCCAAGGCATCAGCGCCGACAAACTCCAACAGATCGACCCCGACGAAGCGCCACTCGACGCCCGCATGATGCGCTACCGCTACGGCCCCTGGGATCCTTCCTACTACGCCGTCCTCGGATCCCTCATCGGCCGCGGACTCGTCGACGTTGCCCCACTCGGCAACGGATTCGGCTACCGCACCACCAACACCGGCGCCGACCTCGCCGCCAACCTCCGCGCCGACGGCAGCTTCGACGACATCAACCAACGGCTGATCCTCCTGCGCCGGCACCTCGACAAATCCGGAAACACCCTCAAAAACCTGCTCTACGAACTACCCGAGATCGCCGACGCCGCATGGCACGAGGACCTGACGTGACACGACCCACCACGAACCCACCGCAACCGGAGACCAGAGTCCAGTCGGTCCACCCACACCGACTCGAACTCGTTGAGGTAGACCTCGTAGGCGGCGGCCGCAACGTCACCTTCAACCCAGGCCTCAACCACATCGTCGGCGACATCGCCACCGGCAAGACCACCTTCATCCGCCTCATCCGAGCCCTACTCGGCACCATGCCCAAAGACCTGCCACCCGAGGTCAACTACGTCGATGCCATCCGCGGACACGTCATGCTCGGCGACAGGCCATGGAAGATCTACCGACCCCGAACCACCACCAGCGACGCACTAGTGGAAATCAGCGAGGACGACAACGAACCCGGCCGCGAGGCCCTCTCCGTTCGCCTGCCCGTAGCCAGATCAGCACACACCTACAGCACATTCCTGCTCGACCGGCTCGACATCCCAGCCATCAGCGTCCCCCAAGCTCGAAGCGAACCCACCGGAGTGCAGAGCCCAGTCACCATGACCGACTGGCTCGGATACTGCATCATCACCGGCGATGAACTCGACACCGAAGTCTTCGGCCACAAGCGGCCCTACCGCGATGCCAAACGCCGCTGGGTCTTCGAGATCGCCTACGGCTACTTCGAGCCCGAACTCGCCCGACTCAACGCCCAACTACGCCACCTACAGCGACAGCTCGACTCCCTCGAACACGACGCAGAAGTCCGCGCCCACTTCCTCAAAGACACCCCATTCGCTGACCTCGCCACCCTCGAAATGCAACTGGCCGCCAGCACCGAAGAGCTCGAACACGTCCTCCAACAGCGCCGAGCCCTCGCAAGCACCATCACCGACATCCCCGGCGTTCAGCAAGCGCGCGAGAACCTACTCGCAGCACGCAGCCGCCGCGCCGACATCGCCGACCGCATGTCCCGGCTGCAAGCGCAGATCAAAGACCTCAGTGACCTCGTCAGGCAACTCAGCAGCCAATCCGCCCGCCTCACCCGCGCGATCGTGGCTGGCGAATGGCTCGTGGACTTCGACTTCGTCGTCTGCCCGCGTTGCGGTAACGACATCGAACCAGCACGCACCGACCCGCACCTGTGCTACCTATGCCTCCAGCATCCACGGCCGGCAGCCTCCGACGCAGAACTCCTAGGCGAACAGGACCGCATCGCAAGCCAGATCACCGAGACCAACGAAGTCCTCGAAGGCCGCCAGAACGCACTCGACAGACTCACGGTCGAAGCAAGTCGGCTCGATCGGCTCATCGCCGAACTGGCAGAGGACCTCGACCGCCGCACCCAAGCGTTTGTCTCTGACCGCGCGGCCCAGATCGAACACCAGGCAACCCGGCAAACTCAGCTTGAGGCCGACATGCAGCGCCTCCGGGAGTACGCGGATCTCCTGCAGCGACACGAGCGGCAACTCGCCAGCCGAGAGACGCTCGAATCCGAGCAAGAAGAACTCAGACTCCGAATCAATGAGCTCGAACTCTCACAACACGACGCCGAAGAAAACGTCAAAGCACTCGAAAAGCGAATGTCCGAATATCTACGGCAGCTGCGAATCCCGGATTTCGGTCAAGAGCTAAGCGTCAAAATCAACCGAACGACCTTCCTGCCCGAAGTATCCGGCCGAAGCTTCGACGAACTATCCAGTCAGGGCCTCAAGACTCTCGTCAACATCGCACACGCCCTTGCGCACCACACCGTGGCGATCGACCGCAACCTACCACTGCCCGGACTCCTCATTCTGGACGGAATATCGGCTAACAGTGGACAAGAAGGCATGAGTTTCGACCGTATTCGAGACGCCTATCGACTACTCAGCCGAGTTGCATCGGACGAGGCGTACCGAGGCGCATTGCAAATCATCGCAGTCGACAACGAACTATCACGCGACCTTATTGTTGAAATCGTCGAGCGCGTAGCGCTTGAGCTTACCCGAGAAGACTGTCTTATCAGAATTCCTGATCGTGCGCCGGAAGCTCAAGCAAGTGACGCCGACTTGTGAGGTCAGCCGAAATTCCGAAACCCCCTGATGGTGCAACGCCAGGGCAGTAGATCGATGGCATATGAGTCAATGCGGGCGTTCGCGTCGCCGATGCCGATTCGGTCGAATTAAGAGAGGTGCCATCGAAGGATGATGCTTGCCCCGATGTCCTGCGGAGTGAGGTGCAACGCTACGGATGAAACGCTGAGAGAGTCCGTCCAGGCGAACCGCCATCCTGAAGTACCTGGTCAGTACCCTTCTTGGGGCCACCGAGAGGGGAGTTGGCGGCGACCCCTTTACTCGGCCGAGTATGCTTTTCAGCGACCTGGTAAAACGTTACTTAGCACGTCGCTGGGGCCTCCAACGCCTGGGGGTCAAGGGGTCGCAGGTTCAAATCCTGTCAGCCCGACACATCTGACCAGCGGATATTCCTGATTGGGAATATCCGCTGTTCTGTATCTAGGCAGTTGTGGTCGCAGTGTGGTTGCGATTTCGGCGACTGCTTCAAGGCGGATCGCCGTTGTGGCTGGTGAGAAGGCTCTGTTGCGGCCTCGCCAGGCGTTCGGGCACAGTTGATCGGTGCGGTCTGCCGTTCGGTGGCCTTCGTGGTCTGCTCCGTCGTCGGCGTTCGCGGGGTTCCGGTTTCCGCCGGAGGTGATCGTGGTGGCGGTGCGCTGGTACCTCCGTTACAACCTGTCGTACCACGACGTCGAGGAACTACTTGCCGAACGCGGTACTGAGGTTGATCACGTGACGGTGTATCGGTGGCTGCTGGGGTTCGCGCCGTTGCTGGCTGACGCGGCCCGGTTCACCCGCCGCGCTCCGGGCGACCGCTGGTTCGTGGATGAAACGTATGTCAAGGTCATCGACGTGTTGGCATCCGCCCGCCGCGACCGGCCGAATACGCCTCCCAATCGAACAACGCAACAGGACCCATGGTCGCGTGGCGGCGGGCGTGCAGGTCGCGGTGCCAGCGCAGCACCGTGTTCGGGTGCTCACAGCCATGTGCAGAGTATTGGCGCGGCATAGGACGTTTACATTCACTTTCGTCTATGAAAGGCTCTCCTCTCAGGAGTTGACACGGGGGAGACCATGAAACGCAGAACGATGCTCGGTGCCCTGTCGGCAGGGTCCGGAATGGCCATGCTGGGCGCACCGCGTCCGGCGGCGGCAGCCGCATCATTATCGGCCGACGACATCACCGCGATTCGCGCCATCGTGCACGAATACTTCCAGAAACGTGCGGACGGAGTCACTCGGGCCGGCCGCCGCATTTCGACGGCGACGTGGCGATCACACGGAACCCGCGCATTCGCCGACAATCTTGAGAACGATGTTCCGAGCCTGTTCGACGGACGCGGTCTGGCCGACACCTCCCACGGTGGCTATGCGGGTGCCGAGACCTCGGTGAAACTCACCGTTCGCGCCGCCACCGGCAACGAGGTGACGCTGGCAGTCCAGGAGATCACGTCGCTGCACTTCGCGGGCCGTCGCCCCCGCAGCGGCCCGGCGAGTGTGTACCGGCTCGACCACACCGTCCGCCTGACGCGTCAGACGTCGAACCGGTGGGAGCTGGCCGACGCGGTGGTCGACAGCGACGGAGCCCTGCCGCCGTTGACACAACCACGCCTCTCCCGGACCGGCCGGAAACGGGGCACCGGGGCCACCGGCGCGGCGCTCGGCCCGGCCTCCGCTGTCGACCGGGAGTCGGTCACGCAGCGGACGCCAATGCGACTGATGGCTGATCGCTACTATCACGGCGACATGCAGCGGTACGCCGCAGCGTGGGCGCTCGGCCGCAACCCGGCCTTCCCGGACTATCACGGCTACGGCGGGGACTGTACGAGCTTCCTCTCCCAGATCATGTGGGCGGGCGGCTGGGAGACCGTCGGCCCGCCGGGACGGGCCACTCGTTCCAAGTGGTTCTACGGTGGGACCGTCGACGAATGCAGTTACACCTGGGGTGCCGCAACGAACTTCCATTCTTTTGCAATAACCTATTCGCAGCGCCTCAAGTACCAACAGAACCTCTACTACTGCTACGACACGGATGTCATTCAGTACGACTGGGACGTGAACAACACCATCGACCACACCCAGTTCGTGTCGGAGAACGTCTACGACGAGCAGAGTGTCGAGCTGTACATGACACAGCACGACAACGACTACCACCTGCGTCCGCTCACCGAGATTCTGGCTGATCTCGCCTCCAACGGAATCGTCTACAAGGCGTACGGAATGAGCCACACTGTATGGTGACCGGCATGAGTGTCCGCATGCGAGCGCTGATCATGGCGCCCGCATGCGCGTTTCTCCTGGCGGTGCAGGGATGCGGCGGCGGGCCGGTGCCTGACGAGAACGATCCCTGGATGGTCGTGAACGCCTACATCGAGGCGCTGAACGCCGAAGACAGGAAAGCCATCGAAGGCCTGGTCGATCCGGCCTACGATCCGGCCGAAGAGATCGACAGCAGGCTGCGGCGCCTCGGGGGACGCAACCTGTTCTACGAGACGATGCAGTTCCACGGCACCGGGATGGCCGACATCACGTCGGTCGATCTCGGGCTGAAGGCGCCGGCCAACAACACGACCTATCAGGATTCGCTATCGCTCACACGGTCGGACGGACGGTGGCGGATCAGTCTGGGCAAGCACCGCTGAGCGCTGCGGGTGCCGATAGTTCCATCCGTGCTGGTCACTCGCGCAGGGCGTACAGCAGATGTGCCTGATTGAAGATCAGAGTCCGGTCGAGTAGCTCATGGCGGCAGGACTGGATCCACCGCTCCATCGAGTTCATCCGAGGCATCCGGACGCCGCTGAGCACCACGGTGATGCCGGCATCGGCGAAGCAGTTCGCCGTGGATACGCCGGTAGCCCCAGTCGCTGTTCTCCGACGCCAGACGTAGTACCAGGCCGCGGATCGACCGGAGGGTTCGTGGCCGCCCGGTCCGGCGAGGCCGGGAGCATCGAGCGTGCCGGCGGGCGATCAGGTCACGGTGCCGGCGCAGCACCGTGTCCGGGCGCACGAGCAGCCGCAGCTGGTGCAGCAATCGTTCGCGGTAGCGGATGCAGCAGCGCTGCCAGCCACGCCCGATCCGCCTCGCCGATCTCCTCAGCGATCTTGAGCGATGACAGGCCTCCGATGAGGGCCAGTGCGTCGACGGCGACTACGCGCCCCGGGCAGAGGGGAGACGCTACCCTGGCCGTGATTTCGCTATCACGATGACGGAGAGCGGGCGACGATGTCCGAGTTTCGTATCTCTGGCAAGTCCCGGATCCGTTTTCAGCAGCGGCTCGGCTCCAGTTGGAAGGACCTCGCCGACTACCTCGAGGTCGAACCGCATGTCAGCGCCCGTTGGCGGCAAGGTGACGAGCCGCGCGAGTTGTGGGAGTTCTTGAGGCTTCGTCGTCGGCTCGGCGAGCTTCCGGCGGCGTTGGCCGAGATAAAACGGCACGATCTCATTCCGCTCCTGGAAACTCCGCCGGTTCCTCCTCGGCGATCGCGTCGAAAACTCATCCGGGCCGCTGCGGGCGTGGTGCTGGTGCTGGGTGTGGTCGCCGGGTTGGGTGCTTGGCGATGGACGCGCGACCATCCCATGCCTGGGTACGTGAAGCTGCAGTCTCTTCCGGCGCCCACTGCTGTGACGTGGGGCGCCGACCTGACCTGTCCGGCCCGGACCCAGTGGCCCCACTCGTTTCCGCAGAGCTTCGTCGGGGATGTCTACGTCCAGTTCACTGCCGACCCGCGCCGGCAGGTCACCGTACGGGCAAGTCTCTTCTGGGGCGGCAGGACCTGGAGCCAGACCGTGCCGTCGATGCCGGGGGATATGGACAAGCGTGCCGGCGGCACTCTGCTGGTCTTCCAGAAGCGTGGCGTCGACCGCGACAACCCGGAGGCGGTGTCGTTCGAGACCGACATCCCGGTCTGCGCGACGTTCGGCACCGGCTCCGACGCGGCCAAGCCGGCTCCCTCCCTTGAGCTTCCGACTCCGCGCTGGAGTTGAGACGGAGCGGAGCGACTGAGATCGATGCTGCTGGATCGGTCGATGGGGCGGCGCATTCGGCGGAAGGAATGGGGTAGAAGTCGGCGGCATCCTCGGGGATCTCCACATCGCCGGCTGAACCGAGGACGGACGTGCCCAATCCGCGGACCTTGCGCAAGTTTCACCTCATCTACCTGGTGCTCGATGTCTCGATCTCGATGCGCAAACCGGGACGGCACATCGAGTCGCCGTTCGAGCGTTTCCAACTGCTGATGCCGGACCTGGTGCTGCACATGCGTGAGCACATCCAGGTCCGTACCACCTGCTGGCTGAGCGTCATCGCGTTCGCGTCGGAGGCGACCACGGTCCTGCCGGCCACCTCGCTGCGTGAGATCCCGACGGTGCCGCCGCTGCCGGCGGCCGGCCAGACGAACTACGCCGCGGCGCTGAAGCTGCTGCGCGACCGGATCGTGGCCGACCAGGCCGAGGTCGAGGCGAGCGTCCGGCCGATGGTGGACGACGACGCCACGATCGCTGTCCGGCCGCTGGTCTTCTTCGTGAGCGACGGCTTCCCCTACTTCGGTACGGCCAAGCAGACCCGTTCCGAGTGGCTGCCGGTCCGTAACGAGCTGGCCGTGCCGGCGGGCCCGGCCCACATCGCGGCGCTCGGCCTCGAGGGCGCCGAGGAGGGTGTGCTGGCGGACCTCGCCACCGGCGAGGGCGCCCTGATCAACGGGTTCATCGCGGACGGCACGGTGGCCTCAGGCGCTCTGGCGTCCAATGTCACCAGCGCCATCCTCGACAGCGTCGCGCGTTCCACCCAGGTCGGCACGATGGTGATCAAGACCCCGGCCGGCATGCGCCGGGTGTCTCGCCGGTGAAGCGCGTATCCGCGACGGGCGACGGCCGGACCCGGTCGCGCGAGTTCACCCCGGTCCTGCTCCTCGCCGCAGGTGCCGTCATCGCGGCCGGCGGCGTGCTGGCACCCGCCTGGCCGCTCGCCATCGGGGGGATACTGGTGGTCACCGTCGGGGTCGTGCGGATGGCGCTGAAGCGCAAGGACGCACCGCCCGGGGAACGCCAGCGCACGGCCGGGGAGCACCAAGGCACGGCCGGAGAAGATCGGCGGTCGACGGCCGGATGGGACTCCACCGGCCGGCCGGACGGCGACGGCCAGATGGTCCCGTTCGGTGAACCGGCCGCCGAGCCCGAGCGCCGGGCGTCGCTCTGGCGCCGGCTCACCCGCCGGTCCCGGCGTGAGCCGACGACGGCCTCCACCGGCGACCGCCCCGGCAAGCTCCCGCCGGATGACGAGAACACATGTGCAGACGACACCGCGGTCGCCGATCCCATCAGCGAGACGAGCCTGGCGGTCGTCACGGTCGGCCCGGTCACCGAATTGGACCGGACCACGGTGCCGCTGCCGCGCCGGGTGGTCACCGGCGCCGCCGACAGCTCGACGTACTTCGGCGGACGGGTCGTCGGCCAGCCCTTCGAGGTACGCGGCGCGTCGCTGCCCGGGCTCACCCACCTGCTCGCCGGTGAGCCGGGACAGGATCGGGTGGCAGCCGGGTGGTCGTCGTACCGAAGCAGTCTTCTGATCGCCGTCGCTGACGGCGTCGGTTCCCAGCCGGACTCCGGCCCCGTCGCCTCCTTCGCCCTGCGGCGGCTGCTCGATCTCGGTCAGAACCCCCGCTGCCGGCAGGTCACGCTCGGACGGCTCGTCGAGAACGTCCGCCAGGACACCATCGACGATCTGCGCCGTGCCGGGTACGACGGCTCCACCACCCTGGTCGTCGCGGAGCTGCGGCCGGTTCCGGGCGGCGCCGAGGCCGACATCGTCGCGGTCGGTGACTCGGAGGCGTGGCTGCTCGGCAACAACAGCTGGGAGGCCCTCTACCACGATCGCGGATCGGGCACCCGGGCGCTGCCGTACAGCCCGGCCAGGCATGAGGTACGCCTGCTGATAACGCCCGGAACGGTGCTGATGCTGGCGACCGACGGCGTGGCCGAGGCGCTCGGCTCCGGCAGCTCCGCCCTGGCGCGTGAGCTGGCGGCCCGCCTGGCACGGCCACCGCGGCCGGTCGAGTTCGCCAACCTCCTGGAATTCCGGCACGAGATGTTCAACGACGACCGCAGCGCGGTCGCCGTCTGGCTGCCGGCGCAGCCATGACCTACGCCGACGAGTCCGAGCTCGAGTTCGACGACGGCGAGCCATGGGCGACCGGCGGCAATGCGGAGATCTTCGCCGTACGCTGGCGCCGCCGCCGGTACTACTACAAGCGCTACCTTCCGGAGCTGCGGGCCGTGGTCGCCGTGGCCGCGCTGGAGCGGATGATCACCTGGCGTATCGAACTGCCCGGGGCCGAGCAGCAGCGCCTCGACGGGTGCTGCGCCTGGCCACGGATCATCGTCCGGGCCGGCGACGGGTTGCGCGGCATCCTCGTGCCGCCCGCACCCGACACCTTCATGACCCGGCCGGGCGACCGCCGGAAGGCCCGTTCGCTGTCCGGGCTGCGGTTGTTGGAGGCTAACGTCGCCGAGCACGAGGTGGACGCCCATGTGCCCGAGGTGCTGGCGGCGCTGGGGCACACCGTCCAGGTGATCCGGTGGCTGCACGGCCACGACGTGATCGTGAACGACGTCCAGCCGGAGAACGTGCTGGTCGACGAGGGGGCCACCCGGATCTTCCTGGTCGACTGCGACTCCATGGTGAGCCGGCACTGGGGTGGGGCGGTGGCGCCACCGACCGCACCCGAATACATCAACGGGGTGGTCACCGGCGACCCGAGCCCGAGCGTCGACCTGGCCAAACTCGCCTGGTGCACGTTCCTGTTGCTGCTGCGCGACTTTGCGCCGCGCGGGGTGGACGACTGGGTGGCCGGCGCCATGCGGCGCTACCTGACCGGTTCGACCGTGACGCTGCTGACCGAGGCGATCGGCAACCGGGTCAGCGAACCGCGGTGGGACACGTTCTGGAGCGAACGGGCCGGACACTGGATCACCCTGGGCCGGTCGGGTGTGCTGGTCACCGACGCCGGGATGCGCCAGGTGACCACTGTGGTGCCCCGGCAGCGCGCCGAGGTCCGTACCGAACCTCGCGCCGAGCCGTACCTCGGCCGGGCGGAGACGCCCGTACCGCCGGGGCTCAACTGGACGCGGGTGGCGTCCTATGCGATCCCGGTCCTGATCGTGATCGTCGTGCTGATCTTCATCTGCAACGGAGGCGACGCGTGACCTCGCTGCACGTGTATCTACAGGGGGTGCGGCACGAGCTGACGCCCGACCGGGCCTGGTCGGCGCGGTTGCGCTCGGGCGCGCTGCTGCTGACCGCCGACGGCACGGGCGGCGACGAGAGCGAGGTGGTCGGCACGTTCGTGCACTTCGCCGCATGGATCTTCCGCCCGGCCGCGCATCCGGCGCTGGACCGGGTGCAGCTCGACGCGGCCGCGCTGAGCCCGTCCACCATGGTGCGGCTGGCACGGGACGCCCGGCTCGACCTCGTCCCCACCGGGGGTGCACCGCTACCGGCTCCGCAGCCGGCCCGGCCAGCCCGGCCGGCCCAGCCGGTACGGGAGAAGCCCGGCGACTGGCGCACGATCGGGCGGGCCGGCGCCGGGGCGGACATCGAGATCGACGATCCGACGCTGGCGTCGGTGCAGGCCCGGCTGCGGCCACTGCCCGGCGGCGAATGGGCGGTGATCGCCGGCGGCGGGCCGGTCTTCGTCAACGACCGCGAGCTGAGCTCCGGGCCGGTACGCGAGGACGACCTGCTGGTGCTCGGGCAGACCGTGCTGCGCGTCGCCGACCTGGCCCGGGTCTACGAGCAGGAGCGCCGGATCGTCCCCGCGCCACGGGCCGACCACGGATACGCGGTGCGCGCCACCCACCTCTCGGTGGCGAACCGGAAGAAGACCGACCTGCACGACCTCGACTTCGAGATCGCCGCGGGCAGCCTGGTCGCCGTGGTCGGGCCGTCCGGGGCGGGCAAGTCGACACTGATGGGCGCCCTGCTGGGCGGCCGGCGGATCGTCGGCGGCGACCTGACCGTCGCCGGCGTGCGGCTGAGCGCGGGCGCGCCCGGCGAACTGGCCCGGCAACTCGTCCGGCTGGTGCCGCAGCGCGACGAGCTGTTCGCCGACCTCACCGTGGCCGAGACCGTCGACGGCGCCGCGCGGCTGCGGCTCGGCGATCAGAGCGCCATGGAGCGCCGGGCCCGGGTGAACGAGGTGATCGCCGAACTGGGGCTGGCCGAGCGGGCCGGCGCGCGGGTCGGGACGCTGTCCGGCGGGGAACGGCGGCGGGTGTCGATCGCCACCGAACTGGTCGCCCGCCCGAGACTGCTGCTGCTCGACGAACCGACCAGCGGGCTGGACCTGGGCCGGGACCGGGCGCTCATGCGGACCCTGCGGAAGATCGCCGGGGCCGGGTGCACGGTCGTCGTGATCACCCACAGCGTCGCCCACCTCGATCTGGCCGACCAGGTGCTGGTGCTGTCGGCGCAGGGCCGGCTCGCGCACGCCGGGCCGCCGGCCTCGGTGGTCGACCAGGGCCGGCCGTCCGGGTGGGCCGACCTGCTCGACCGCATCGGGCGCAAGCCGGCCGACCCGAAACGGAACCGGCGGCTGGTGCGGCTGCCACAGAACCTTCTCGGCCGGCAGGCGACGCTGATCCTGCGACGAGGGCCCTGGTACGCGCTCGGCCAGGCGCTGCTGCCGGTCGGCGGGGCGGTGGCGGCCGCGGTCGCCGCCGAGCACGGACTGCGGCCGGCGCCGGAGCTGGCCCCGGCCCTCGCCACCCTGATCACGGTCGCGGCGCTGAGCGGGGCCGCCCTGACCTACCTGGAAGTCGTGCGCAACCAGGGAATCCTCAAGCGTGACTGGCGGGCCGGCGCCGGGGCCGGGCGGCTGATCGCGGTCGCCTTCGTGGCGTACGCGGTGGTCTGCGGCGCCGTCGGCGCGCTGATGATCGCCGCGCTGCACCTGATCCGGGAGGGTTTCGAGCCCGCGTTCGGGGTGCCGCCGGTGGCCGCGGAGGCGCTGATCGTCATCCTGGTGCTGGTGTCGTCGGCGGCTCTCGGGTTGCTGGTGTCGGTGTCGGTGGGATCGGTCGAGCAGGCGGTCACCGCGAACACCGCGGTGGCGGTCGCCCAGGTGGTGCTCTGCGGGTCGTTGTTCGAGCTGCCCGGCTGGCTGTCACCGGTCACGTGGGTGCTGCCGGCCCGGCTGGGGTTCGCCGCCGCGGCCGGATACGGCGACCTGAACGCGCAGCGCGAGGGCCGGGTCTACACGGACGCGATGTGGGCCCACGACGACGTCTACTTCTGGTCGCTGACCGGCGCTCTGGTGGTGCTCACCGTCGTCACGCTGCTCGCCGCGACCCGGGTTCTCGCGAGGCGCTGGCAGCGCGACGTCGAATGAGCACCGGGTGCGGTAGGGAAACGGTAGGAGTGTTTGGAAGCCTTCGATGACGATCGAGAAGTTGGCGTCCGGCTCGCAGAACGGTAGGGCTGTCGTGACCTCGTGCGCTTTTCCTGGAAATGGTCGGCGGGCGATCGAGATGGTGCCGTAGTGTCGCTCGACCGGCCCCGAGTGGACCTGGCTGTTCCGCGTGAGCTGGGAATTCACAGTGCCGTCCCGGTCGTCGACGGTGATGACGACCTGCCGGCCTATGTGAAACGGGATTTCGACTCGCGGCTGCGGATCGCGCTTGCCACGAATCTGCCGGCCCGCGGAAGTTTTGTCGTGATGGTCGGCGGATCGTCCACCGGGAAGACGCGTTCGCTGTACGAGGCGATCTACGAACTCGTGCCGGAATGGGACCTCGCACAGCCGGCCGACGCGGCTGAACTGCTCGAGGTGAAGAACGCTCCGCCGCACGGGACCGTCTTCTGGCTGGACGAGTTGCAGCAGTTCCTCGGCGCCCATCCGCCGTTGACCTCCGAGTGCATCCGGGCGCTGGTGCGGCACGGCAATCTGGTGGTCGGGACACTGTGGCCGGACCAGTACGCCAAATGGACGGCCGGCCGCGACGACGTCCACCTGCTGGTGAAGAGTGCGTTCGTCATCCCCGTACCGGATGCGCTGAATGCCGTTGAATTGTCGATCGCGGAAGACGTCGCGCGGTGCGACAGCCGGATCCGGGACGCGCTGGAGGCCAGCGAGGCCGGGCTGACCCAGGTGCTGGCCGGCGGCCCACGGCTGGTGATGTGCTGGGAGCAGCCGCCGAACGTGTACGCCAAGGCGATGATCACCGCCGCGGCTGACGCGCACCGGCTCGGCGTGCAGTCGCCGCTGAGCAAAGCGCTGCTGGCCGACGCCATGTACGGGTATCTCCGCGGCCACCATCGCGTCCCGACGGCGGACCACTGGCTGGCCGAGGCGCTGCCGTACGCCACCCAGCCCCTCTACGGCGACGTGTCGCCGCTGTTCCCGGCCGACGACGGCCGGGCCGGCACCCTCGCCGGCTACACGATCGCGGACTACCTGGCCCAGCACGTCCGGCGCAAGCGGCGCACCGAGCCGCTGCCGCACGAGGCCTGGGAGGCGCTGGTGACCGGGCTGCGCCGGCCCGAAGACCTGCGCCGCCTCGCCACCGCAGCCTCGGCCCGGCTGCGCTACCGGTACGCGGAGAAGGCGCTGACCCGCCTCGTCCAGGAGTTCGGCCACGGCAAGGCGGCCGCCGAACTGGTCGATCTACTCGTCCGCCAGGACCGGCTCGACGACGCCGCCGAGATCCTCCGGCAGCGCCTGCTGGCGGACCCCCAGGACCGGTTCGCCACCCGGAAACTGATGCACGTCCAGGACCTGGCGCAGCGCGCCGACCAGATCCGCACACCGGGCCGGACCCGGACCGGTGGCCTGCCCGGCGCGGTCGCCGGCCTGCTCGCCGACGGCGGGGTCTGCGACGACCTGCGGCGCGAGGCGGACGCCGGTGACGCGATCGCCACCGAGAAGCTGATCGAACGGCTGGCCGACCGCGGGCACCTGCGCGAGATCCGCGACCGCGCGGACCGGGGCGAGCCACGCGCCGCGGAGGCGCTGGCTGATCTGTACGCCGGGTGGGGCGACGCGGAACTGCTCCGGCAGCGTGCCGAACGGGGCGAGCGTGCCGCCGAGCTGCGTCTGTCGAAGCTGCGCCGGACCGCCCCGCGCAGCGAAGGGTCCGCCCTGGAGATCGCCGGATTGCGGGCGAAGGTCGACGACGGCAGCCACGAGGCCGCGCTGCAACTGTGCACCTTGCTGTTCGAGCTGCGCGACGAGGACAACCTGCGGGCGGAACTGAACGCCGGAACCGCCGGCGCCGGTGATCGGCTCATCGCCCTCTACACCGCGCAGGAGCACCCATCGCTGATCTCGCTGCGGGCCTACGGGCTGGACGCCGCGGGCGCGCTCGTCACCCAGCCCCTCATGCCTTGATCGAAAGGACCTCTCATGGCCGAGTTGACCCCAGCGGACTACGCCTACCTGATCATCCTGAAGGCGGCCGATCGAGAACTCTCCAACACCGAGCTCCATCAGCTGTACGGAGTTCGCCTGGTCAGCCCGGACTACGAGCGACTGAACGCCGCCGGGTACGTCAGCTCCGACACCAAGCGCCGCCCCTACCGGCACACCGTCACCGGTGCGGGCCGCAAGGCCGTCCTCGTTGCGCTGACCGTCGAGCAGGGCCGGCCCGCCGAGGGCGAGAAACGTTCCGCCGGCGAACGGCAGCTGTTCTGGGCCGCGCTGGTCGCTTCTCAGCAGCTGCTGGGGAGGGCGGCTCGTGCCGAACCGGCGACGGGCCCGCGGGCGGAGGCGGTGGCCGAACCCGTTGATCTCGACGGCCGTATCCGGGCCGCCTACTCCGAACTCGCCGAGGGACCGGGGCAGTGGGTAGCCCTCGGCACCCTGCGGTCTCTGCTCAAAGACGTGTCCAAGGCGGATCTGGACAGAGCGCTGGCCGGTTTGCTCGAAGCGCAGGATGTCCGGCTCGAGCCGGACGCGCTCGAACACCGGATCAGTGAGCAGGAACGGCGTGCCGCAGTCCGGATCGGCGGCGAGGATCGGCACAAGCTCGCGATCGGCCGGCGATGAACGAGGAGCAACGTTCGGCGCTTGCGGCGCTGCGGTTCAGCTGGGCCATGGCACCCGACGACGTGTGGCGGCGTTCGCCCTTTCACGTCGGCGGGCTGCACGACGATGTGGCCCGCGATGTGCGCGACGGCATCGCCGATGCCGTGGCGAGCCCGGATGCCAGCCCGATCGGGTTGGTGCTTGAGGGCCGGCAGGGCACGGGCAAGACCCACCTGCTGGGCTGGGTACGCGAGCAGGTGCAGCAGCAAGGAGGCTACTTCTTCCTGATCGGACTCCTCGACGGCAGGAACTTCTGGGACGGCCTACTGGTCTTCTTGCTCGATGGCCTCGCTCGCGAGGCGCCGGGTGGGGAGACACAGCTCAGCCTGCTGCTGCGGCGTCTGGCGTCCCGAGTCGGGGCGCCACGAGCCGACCGTCGCGCGGTCATCGGAGAGACTGGGCTCACGAAGGAGGCTCTGGACACATTCGTCGCCGGTTTGCGCGAGTCCGATCAGCACGTCGCGTATCGCTGCCGGGACACCCTGCGTGCGCTCGCGTTGCGCGCCTCGGAGGACGAGGAACACCAAGACATTGCCGACAACTTCTTCGCACGTGCGGAGGAGGGCGTGGCCGGGGAACGCCGGCAGTGGGGGATCCGCAACACACACCGGACCACCCAGGAGATCGTTCAAGAGATTTCCTGGCTGCTGGCCACCACAGGGCCATCGGTTATCGCATTCGACCAGATCGATACGGCCCTGGCGCAGGCTGCGCTGCATGAGGATCTGTCCAAGGTTTCAGGTGGGGGACAGGACCTTCATCTGGCGGTCATGGCGACAGAGCTGGCCAACGGCCTGACCGACCTGCGGGACGCCACTCGCCGTACCTTGACGGTCCTCGCCATGCTCTCGACGACCTGGGACCTGATCGCGAGCCGAGCGCCGGCGTCGTTCGAACCAAGGTTTCACCGCTGTCAAGTGCTGCAAGGGATCCGGTCACCGCAGGTGGCGCGGCAGCTCGTCGAGAAGAGGTTCGCGGCCCGGTTCGCCACCGTGGGCTTCACCCCGGACTATCCGACCTGGCCGGTCCGGGACGAGGTCTTCGCGGAGGCCATGGACTACACGCCGCGCCGGCTGCTGGTCGCCATCGACCGGCACATCCGCGCCTGCCTGATCGACGACCGGCTGCGTGAGCTGACCAGCCTGCGGGAGGTGCCCGCGGACGATCCGGAGGTCAGGACCCCGGACCGGACCGCGCCGACGATCGCCGATGACGATCTGGCCCGGATCGAACAGCGGTTCGAGGAGCTGCGGCGTACGGCGGACGTCACCTCCCCGCTCGAACGCGACACCGAGGACAGCTCGTTCCCGGCCCTGCTCGCAGCCGGCCTGAAGGCGTGGATAGCCGAGCGCGGCGACGACGGCGCCGGGTTCAGCATCGATCCGCCGCCGAGTTCCCGGCCGGATCTGCACGCCAGGCTCCGGCGCAACCTCGACAGGCGTTCGGAGGAAGAACTGGCGAACGCCGCCGACCAGTCCCGCAGTGAGGACCAGATGCACTGGTCCTTCCGGGCGATCAGCGACACCCACCACGGCCTGGCCGCGCTGCACCGCATCCGTCGCGCCCGCACCGCCTCCGGGCTCACCGCCGACGTCACCAAACGCAAGCTGTTCCTGCTGCGCAACGGCCCGTGGAGCCAGGCGGCCAAGACCCAGGAGGTGATCAAGGAACTCGAAGCGGACGGCGGTGTGACGCTCCGCGTCGACGAAGCCGATCTGCGGGTGCTGGCCGCGCTGCACGGCCTGCGGGACGAAAACCCGGCGCACCTGCACGCCTGGCTGGTGCGTTACCGGCCGGCCGAACAGCTCGCCCTGTTCAAGGAGACCCTGGCCGACGCCGGCACCGTGATCGCCGAGGTGAAGACGCCGGACCGGGCGCCGGACGAGCCGCCGGCCACCGGCTTCACCATCGGGCACGGGGTCGGCGACGACGTTGCGGCGCTGATGTCGCTGGAGTCCCTGCGCAAACACGCGGCCATCTTCGCCGCCTCCGGGTCGGGCAAGACCGTGCTGCTGCGCCGGCTCATCGAGGAGTGCGCCCTGCTCGGGGTGTCGGCGATCGTCCTCGACCCGAACAACGACCTGGCCCGTCTCGGCGACCGCTGGCCGGACACTCCGCCCGGCTGGCTGCCCGGCGACGCCGAGCGCGCGCGACGATTCCTGGCGGGCACCGAGGTGATCACCTGGACACCGCGCCGGGATGCGGGCCGGCCGTTGAGTTTCCAGCCGCTGCCCGACTTCGGCGCCGTCCTCGACGACTCCGACGAGTTCAACGCCGCGGTCGAGGCGGCGGTCACCTCGCTCGCGCCACGGGCGAACCTGGTCGGCCGTACCTCCCGGGTGCATCTCGGTCTGGCGGTGTTGCGCAAAGCGGTGGAGCATTACGGCCGGCAGGGCCGCGGCGACATCCACGGGCTCATCGCTCTGCTGTCCGACCTGCCCGACGGTGTCAGCCGGCTCGACGACTCCGCGAAGATCGCGTCAGGTCTCGCGCAGACGCTCACCGCCTCGATGGACAACGATCCGCTGTTCGGCGGGAGCGGCGCCCCGGCCGACCCGGGGATCCTGCTGACCCCGTCACCCGGCCGGCGCGCCCGGATCTCGGTGGTCAGCCTCATCGGGCTGCCCGGCGACGACGCCCGGCAGGGTTTCGTGAACCAGCTGCAGATGGGCCTGTTCGCCTGGATCCGGAAGAACCCGGCGCGGGACCGGCCGCTGCTCGGCCTGCTGGTGATGGACGAGGCGCAGACCTTCGCGCCGTCGGGAACGATGACCGCGTGCACCCAGAGCACGCTCGCCCTGGCCTCCCAGGCCCGTAAGTACGGCCTGGGGCTGATCTTCGCCACGCAGGCGCCGAAGAACCTGCACAACCGCATCCCGGGCAACGCGGCGACCCACTTCTTCGGGCGGCTCAGCGTGCCGGTCCAGATCGACGCCGCCCGCGAGATGGCCAAGGTCAAAGGCGGCGACGTGCCCGGCATCGGCAATCTGACCGCCGGCGAGTTCTATGTCGCGCTGGAGGGCGAGGTACCGCACCTGGTGCGCACACCGATGTGCCTGAGCCACCACCCGAGCAGTCCGCTCACCGACGAGGAGGTCATGGCCCGGGCACGGGCCTGAAAAACCCGTCAGCGGTACGGGCGCAGCAGGCTCGCGAGATCGGTCCGGCCGATCACGGCGAGGGCGTCCGGGAGCTCGGACAGCCGGTCACGGCTCTCCAGCCACGTCCACAGATCGCGTGGCTCGTCGCCGCTGCGGAACCGGCGGGTCTCGTACGAGGGGACACCGACCACATCGGCCAGGTCCTGCCAGTCGTAGGTGAGCCGGTTGACCACCTCCAGCTTCACCGTCCCGGGAACCCCCGCCGCCGGGGCGGGGCGGGCCTCGGGCGCCGACGGCGACAGCAGGCTGGTGAGCAGCGCGAACAACACTTCGGCGGACGCCCGGGCGGCGAAGGCTTTGAACCTGTCGTCCTTGGCGAAGTCGGCATGGTCCATCACACCCTTCACTACCAGCCAGTGCGGCACCTGCCGTTCGTGGGCGACCGTGGCGATGGTCGCGGCCTCCATCTCCAGCGCCAGGATCCGGCGCTGGTTGATCTCCAGCCGGTCCCAGACGTCCGGATCCGTCATCACGGCGCTGCCACTGGCCATCGGCCCGGCGACGACCTGGTACGGCAGCCGCTGCGGCCCGGCGTCGAAGTAGAGGACCCGCTGGATGTGGTCGCGGCCCGCGCCGGTCAGCACCAACTCCCCGTCCCGCCAGTGGATGAGGCCGCCGGACTCGAGCCGCTCCAGCCGCTCGCGCCAGGCCGGTCCGGGCAGATAGCGGTCCCGGGCCGGATGCTTGCGCGGGTTCTGGCCCCGGTACAGCCGCTCCAGGAACCAGACGGCGGCCTCGTCGTCGGTGGCCACGCCGTGGCTGGGCAGGTGCGCCGGATCGAAGTCCTGCGCCGCCCGCAACCATCGGATGTCCTGCGGAAACTGCTGATGGTCGGCGCGGAACGCCGGGCCGGCGTGCTTGCCCTCGTCCCATTCGTAGGCCGGGGCGGCGACGATCACATCACCGGGAGCCGTCTCGCCGGGTTTGCCGGCACACACGCCACACATCGCCAGGCAGGTCGGCCGCAACTCGTTGACCAGGGTGGTGGTGATGGCGCCGACACCACGTCCGCCCATCTGCGTCGGACGGGCGAGCGCGATCGAAAGCCCCTGGTGCCGGGTGGTGGCGTAGGGCGCGGTGCCGTCGGCGCCCTGGTCGTGCCACTGCGCGCCGCCGGCCACCGCCCGGGCGGCGTCGTATTCGTCCTTCAGCGCGGTGACGACGAGGACGTCGATGCTTCTGCCGTTGTGCACGCGTACCCCTCGGTGGTCGTTCGACTTCAGCAACCCCACGGAGTAGCAGTGTCGGCTGGTTCTCTACCGCCGTTCTTCCGGCCGTCGCAGGACGCGGTCGTGGTCCGGTACGTCGCCGGCCTCGTACAACTGCTCCACCCGGCGCCACGCAGCGTCCGCGGCGGCCGGTGAACCCTGCGCCGCCCGTACCACGGCCAGCCGCCCGAGTGCCTGGATCTCCAGGTAGGCGGCGTCGGCGCCGGCGAAGCACCGCGCCGCCCGGTCCAGTTCGGCGGCCTGCTCGTCCAGGTCGCCGGCGGCGTGCCACAGCTCCGACAACGACAGCCTGACCCGGCCCTCCAGCAGGCTGTCGCCGCGGTCGTGGGCCACCTCGGCCGCCAGGCGCAGATGCTCCTCGGCCACCGGCCGGTCACCGTGGTGGCGGGCCAGGTCGCCGAGGCCGTGCGCGGCGTACGCGGAGCCGAGGCCGTCGCCCGGCCCGAAGACCTCGCGGACGGCGGCGAAGGCACGTTGCGCCCCGGCCACGTCGCCGACGGCCAGTGCGGCGCAGCCCAGCCAGTACCGGGTCTGCGCCACGAACCGGGGGTGGCCCAGTTCGACGG
Source organism: Actinoplanes sp. NPDC026670 (assembly GCF_040638175.1). Lineage (NCBI taxonomy): Bacteria > Bacillati > Actinomycetota > Actinomycetes > Micromonosporales > Micromonosporaceae > Actinoplanes > Actinoplanes sp. NPDC026670. The sequence goes on along the minus strand of NZ_JBEZXU010000013.1, from coordinate 147,167 downwards.
CCACCGCCTCGGCGCGGGCCAGCGCGCCGGCCGCCTGCGCGTGCTCCTGCCGGTCGAGGTGGACCTGGCCGATGAAGCGGAGCGTCTGCCACCGGCCGGCGGTGTCCTCGGCCGCCTCGTAACCGTGCAGTGCCGCGTCGAACAGGGTGAGCGCCTCGGTGGAGCGGCCTCGCCGGCGGACGGCGTTGGCCAGCGTGCGGCGGGCGATCGCCAGGCCGTGCACCTCCTTCTCGGCTTCCAGCAGCTCCACCGCGCGGCCCAGTTCGGCGATCCCGGACAGGCCGGGCCGGCTGCCGCCGGTGACCAGGGCGGGCTGGCCGAGGCTGGCCAGCACGATGCCCTCGCCTCGGCGGTCGCCGGCCGTACGGCACGCCTGCAAGGCCGTGGTGTGCGTGGCGTACCAGTCGTCGTGCAGCCCGAGGATGGTGTAGAACTCGTGGGCGGAGACGGCGAGGTCCCAGCACACGGCGGTGAGCCCCAGCTCCGCGGCGAGACCGACCGCGACCCGGATGTTGAGCCGTTCCGCCCGGAACCACGCCAGTGGATCGTCGTCGACCTCGGTGTACGCGGCCTCCGGCAGGGGCGGCGCCGGCACGCTGCTGTGCACGACGTCGAAGTCGCCTCCGCACTGCCTGGTGTGCGCGTGCCGGAGCAGGCCGAGCAGCGCCGTGCACACCCGGGCGAGCAGCGTCTGCGGGGTCTCCCGGCCGGGATACGCTGCTTCGGCGCAGCGGGCGGCGTACTCCCGGGTCAGATCGTGGAACCGGAATCGGCGCGGGATCGGCGACGTGGCGGTCTCCACCATCGACGCCGCGGCCAGTTCGGCCAGCGCCTCCTGGCCCTGGGCCGGGTCGTCGGTGAGCGTCGCAGCCGTCCAGGCGGCGAAGGTGGGCAGCGGCAGTAGACCCAGATCCACGAAGAGCCGCCGGTGGACGGCGGTGAGCGGCGCCAGACCGGTCTCCAGGGTGCGGGCGAGACTGTCCGCGCCGAACGCGTAGGCCGCCGGCCCGCGGGTGCGCAGCCGCCGGGCGAGGTCCGCGGTCGGCTGCGGGTGGTCGTGGACGCGCAGGGCGGCGGCGATCCGCAGGGCCAGCGGCAGGCCCCCGCAGAGACCGACGACCTCGCCCACGGCCTCGCGTTCTCCGCTCAGATCGATGCGCGACGCCGCGACGACCGACTCGAACAGGGCGGTGGCGTCGGTGTCCGGTAGCGGCTCCAGCGTGCCGACGTGGTGCGCGCCGCGCACGTCGGGCAGGTGGCGGCGGGCGGTCACCAGCACCTTGCATCCCGCGCCGGCCGGGATCAGCGGCGAGATCTGCGCGCCGTCGGACGCGTCGTCGAGCACGATGAGCATCCGCCGGTCGGCCAGCAGGCTGCGGTAGAGCGCCGCCCGTTCGGCTGCCGACTCGGGAACCACGGGGACGTTCAGCGACCGCAGGAACTGCGCCAGGATCTCGGCCGGCGTGGCCGGGTCGGCCGACGTGCCACGCATCTCGGCCCACAACTGCCCGTCGGGATAGTCACGCCGGCGCCGGTGCGCCGCTTGCAGGGCGAGTGAGGTCTTGCCGATCCCGCCCGGCCCGGGAACGACCATGACCTGGTACCGGCTGCCGGCGGCGAGCAGCCAGTTCAGCTCGGCGACCAGCGGCTCGCGGCCCACGAACTCCGGCGGCGCGGCCGGGAGCTGCTGGGGCACCGTGGTGACGGCCGGTGCGGACGGCTCGTTCAGCGGGAACGCCTTGGCCACCGCCTGCTCCTGGCCGGTGCTGATCGCGTACATCAGCGAGCGTAGTCCGGCGTCGGCGTCGCCGATCCTGGCCTCCAGGGCCAGCGCGTACTGCTCGTAGGATTCGACGGCCTCGGCTCGGTGCCCGTTGTGGTACAGCGCGATCATCAGAAGTTTCTGCAGCTGGTGATCGGGGCTGAACTGGGCGGCGATGGGTTGCAGGTCGTCGAGGACGTCGGCGAACTCGCGGCGCTGGAGCCGGAGCGTGAACAGCCGCACCGCGATCCGCTTGCGGCGCTGCTGAAGCGCCTGGACACGCTGGCCGAGCCAGGGCGCGGAGACATTGGACAGCGGCTGCGGTCCGCGCCACAGCCGCAGCGCGCGGCTGAGCTGATCGATCTCCTTGCTGCCGCGCTTGTCGGCGGCGGCGGTCAGCTCGTCGAAGGCGAGCAGGTCCAGATCCTCGGGCCCGGCCCGTAGCTCGTAGCCGAACCGGGCGTGGGTGACCAGATCACCCTCCCGGTCGATGTCACGCAGCAGGGTGCGCAGCCCCGACACGGCCTTGTGCAGTTGTGCCTCGGCGACCCCGGCCCGGCCCCAGCCCATCCGCAGCAGGTCGGCGTGCGGCAGGCGCTTGTTGGGCTGGATCAGCAGTGCGGCCAGGACGTTGAGCTGCCGTCCGGACGGCAGGTCCAGTGGCCGGCCGCTGCGCGGATCGCGTACCTCCAGCTCGCCAAGGACACCGTAGATCACGTAGCGGACCTCCGCCCCTCACTCCGCGTCGATCACTTGATGTCTGACCGTAGAAGCCGGGGCGGGAATCCGCCAGCAGCGAACGGACGGCCACCGTCGACGAGTAGGTGGAGGGAAGCACCACGGTAGACATTCGTGACTCAATTGCGCCACGTCATCACGACGTCACGGATGGTACGGGGGATGGCTGCTGATGATCGAGGACCGGCGTGGTCACCTGGCCCGGATCGTGGACACCGAACGGCGCCCGCTGCGCCCGATCGGGACCACGGCGTACGAGGTGGCCAGGCGCACCGGCGAGTTGTTGTCCGGCGTGCTGCGGTTGCCCGGCGTCCGGTCGTACCAGGGGGTCCGGCTCGCCGGGCATCCGCCGCTGCCGTACGCGATCAGCGCCGGAGCGCACATGGTGCTGGTCGAGGCGGTCGCCTGGCCGCCCGGCTCGTACGTCACCTCGCCGACCGGCGCCGTCCACTGTGACGACGTCTACATCGGCCAGTCGGTGCGCCCGCTGCTCGGCACGGTGCGCCGGCTGCGCCGCCTACAGCCCCGGGGGCACCGGGTGAGCGCCGTCGTGGTGGTTCATCCCAGTGTCGCCGGCCCGTTGCAGCTGCCGTCGGCCACCGGTGTCGACGTGTCCTGGTGTGCGGCCGACAGCGCGGTGGCGGTCATCCGCTGCCGGTTGCGGGCCGGTGGGCGTTTCCGCGCGCCGTCGCGTGCGCTTCAGGTGCTGGTCGCCGCCAGCGGCCGCGCGGACGGATGACGGCTCGCCGTACGGCTGCCCGGTCGCCCAGACCTTGTCGAACTCGGCGGTGAAGTGCTTCAGCCAGTGCGGGTCGCGGTCGGCGTACAGGGGCAGGGTCGGCTCGGGTGTGCCGCTGCGGTGCGAGTAGATCTCGACGTGGATCTGTCCGTGCGGCAGCTCCGGGTCGAGCGCGATCAGGCCGAACGCCGGCACGAAGTCCAGTAGCCGGATGTGCAGCCGGCCCGGCCCGGCCGCCGCCCGCCGGGCCAGATCGTCCAGCAGGTCCATGGTGGGGCGCAGCCGGTGCTCGAAGACCCCGGGGTTGTCCGCGATGGTGCTGCGCCGCGCCGCCTCGGCGATGGTCGCCGGGTCCGGCGCGATCAGCGCGATCCGCACGACGGCCCCCTGTTCGAGCCGCCGGCACAGCGCCGCGTAGTGGTTGCGGGCGGTCCGGGCCAGGGTGACGCCCAGGATGCGGATGTCGCCGGCGGCGCTGAGATCGAGATCCGCCCCGAACGGCGACCGGCCGAGCAGGTGGTCGGCGCTGCCGCGGCCGGTCAGGTCACGGTCGAGGTCGGCGACCGACCGGTTCAGCCTCGCCAGGGTGGACCGGCTGTGCAGGGAGCTGATGGCGAGCAGGCCGAGGGTGGCCAGGGTCGCGCCGCCGGTGACGGCGGCGCTCACGATGTCGAGCGCGCCGAGCACGCCGAGCACGAGGGCCATCGCGATGGTCAGGACGAGGTCGAGTCTGCGGAGCGTCATGATCGCACCTCTCAATACTGAGGGTGTTGGTGTGTGAACCCAACGTAACACTTCATGTGCGATTGACACAAAGCCCTGGGCGTAGTTATTGTGAGTTTGACAGTAAGGCGGGTGAGCTCGGGCCGAGCGGACGATCGGCCGGGGATCTCGCACGCCGCTGGGCAGCCGGCCGATGTGCCGTCCTGCCGGGGACCGGCCGCGCGGGGCGCCGCGTGAAGGCCGGCAAACCTTCGCCCTCCGTGCCCGTCCGGGCGCCGGGGAACGCGAGCGCCGGGTCCTCTCTCCGCATCGAGTCCACTCAACGAACTCCGGGAAGGAACCACCATGCGTGCGAATCTGCGCCGCGCCGCGATCCTCGTGGCCACGGCTGTCGCCCTCGCGCTGAGCGCGGGCACCCTCGCCGCCCCGGCCGCCGCCGAGCCGGTGTGCCAGGCCGGCAGCAACTGGGACGGGGTCCTGAAGATCTGCCGCTGACCGCGGCCCGAGACCGATGTGGGCATCCCGTGACACGGGGTGCCCATGTCGTCGTCAGCTGCTCCCGGCCCGCATGATCGGCGGATTCAGCGTGTCGGCCGCCCCGGCCCGGTACAGCGCGGCCGGCCGCCCGGTCGGCGGGATCCGTTTCGTGCCGGTGGGCTCGACGAACCCCTCCGTGTTGACGACCTTCCGGCTGAAGTTACGCGGGTCCAGGCCCTCACCCCAGACCACCTCGTACACCGCCCGCAGGTCGCCGATGGTGAACTCGGGCAGACAGAACCTCGTCGCCAGCGTGGTCAGCTCCAGCCGCCGCCGCGCACGCTCGACGGCCTCGTCCAGGATGCGGTCGTGATCGAACGCCAGGCTGCCACGGATCTTGCCGACCGGGCGCCAGGCCGCGCCGCTGGCGTCCGACCCGGCGGTCGGCAGCGGCAGGTCGGGCATGATGGCCAGGTACGCGACGCTCACCACCCGGCCCCGGGGATCCCGGTCCGGCTCGCCATACACCGCGAACTGCTCCAGATGCAGGCTGCCGCCGTCGAGGCCGGTCTCCTCACCGAGCTCGCGGACAGCGGCGTCGGCGATGTCCTCACCGGTCCGCACGAAGCCGCCCGGCAGAGCGGGCCGGCCGGCGAAGGGCTCGTTGCCCCGGGTGATGACGAGGGCTTGCAGGCTGCCTTCGCGCACGGTCAGGACGGCGAGGTCCACCGCGATGCGCAGAAGGGCGTGGTCCCTGGTGGTCATTCGGCGAGCATAGCTTGATGTGACTCTGACATGAACCACCCCGGCCGGCCGCTACCTCGGGATCGGGGTCCGGACCACCAGAACCCGGTCGGTGTCGTCGCCGCCCTGGAAGGTCTGGGCCAGATACAGCCAGTCACCCTGCACGGCGACCAGGTCGGCCTGGGCGGCGACCGACGCGACCCGCCCGTCGCGGGTCACCCGGAGAACCTCCGTCTCGCCCCGCATCCAGCGATCCTTGCGCGCCTGCTCGACCACCGCCCGACGGCTGCCCGTGACACCGTCCCACGCGAACGACTCCGGCAGCCGGTCGTCGATCCAGCGCCGGTTCGTCAGGTAGATGTCACCGTTCAGGTCGGCCACCAGGTTCGCCCCCTCGGCGTCGCCGCCCAACGAGACCGGCACACCCGCGGCCGCGCCGCGTTCCCGCCACGGCGTCTCCGGACGGCCGAGATCCGCGGTGCTCCCGGTCAGAGCACCGATCACCTGATGTACGGCTCCGTCCGCCCCGACCCGCACCACGCCACGGGCGCCGACCGCCGCGTACAGCAAACCATCGGTTGTGATCGTCATCGGCGTGACGTAGCCGGAGTCGATGGTCAGGCCGGTGCTCCGGACGCCGTCCGGGAAGCCGCCCCGCACACTCGCGGAACGCCAGTCCCCACTCATCTCCCGGCCGAGCACCGTCGCCAGACGGCCGTCCCGGACGGTGCGGACCACCTGGTAGGTGCTCTCACCGAGCCGGCTCTCGGCGAAATGGAACCGGCCGTCGGCGGACACCGCGACACCTTCCAGCACACCGAGGTAGGCGCCGTCGACAGGGGTCCCGTCCGGAACCGGGACGGCCGGTCCCTGATAGGTGGCCCGGTCGGGGCCGAGCACCCGGACCGTGCCGCCGTCCGGTTCGATCCGCACCACACTGCCGGGGCCCTGCCGCAGCGCCGCATACATGCCGCCGTCCGGGCCGGTGACGACCTGGGCGACGGTGACCTGGTCCAGGCCGGGCACCGGCACCCGACCGATCCGCCCGTCCCGGACCGTCCACAGGGTGTGGTCGAGGCCCTGCGCGGTCAGCAGCCGCAGCACACCGCCGGCGGACGCGGTCATGCCGAGGAGCCGGCCGTGCACCGGCGTGTCCGCGGCGAGCCCACCGGACACCGTCCCGGCGCCGGCCACCACCTCGACCCGCTGGCCCGGCGCCCGCCCGAGCAGCCCGCCGACGGTCACCGCCGGAACCAGCAGCAACACCGCCGCGGCCGCCGCCGACCAGATCAGTCCCCACCGGGTGACGAGCCGGACCGGCGTCACACCGAGCAGCCACGGACCCAGCCAGAGCCCACCGGCGGCCGCGCCGAGAAACGCGGGGACGGCTATCGCCGGGTGCGGCCACAGAGCGCCCATGTGCGGCGCGAGCACCGTGCCGATCAACGACGCCAGCAGCACCGGGACGGCGTAGAGCACGGCCCCGGCCAGCCGCGCCGCCCACACCGGCGACCGCCACCAGGGCGCGAGCCCGGCGACGAGCAACCCGGAGAACAGCGCCCCGATCAGCCCGCAGGCGACCCCGAACGGGATCCCGATCAGCATGTACACCGGCAGCCCCAGAAACGGTTGCAGCCGTTGACCGGGCGGGTTCTGCTCGATCGCCGCACCACCGAGGAACACGGCGGCCGTCACCATCCCGGTCAGGGCGCCGACCCCGGCGCCACCGGCCAGCGCACGGCCCGCGGCCCGCACCGGAGAGGGCCGCCGTGGTGCATCGACTGTTTCCAACGCCATGGCTCGCACGATAGGCCGACGCCTCAATCCCGCCCGCCCGTCCGTTGCCGGGCGGGCGCGTCCCGGCGGACCGCCGCCATCACCACGGCCAGCGTGCCGGCGGCGATCGCGGCGCCGGCCGTCGCGCCGGTGATCCCGGCCAGGCCGCCGAGCAGGCCCGCCGCCAGGGGAGCGACGGTCAGCCCGGCGGTGTAGGCGAGGTTGTAGAGGGCGTACGCCACGCCGTACGCCGGCGACTGCTGATGCTCGGCGAGCCGGCCGACGAGCACGAGCGTCGGCGCCAGCAGCAGTTGCGCGCCGAAACCGGCCAGGATCAGACCGGCCACGGCCGGTGCGGTGGCGTCGCGGCCGGCCAGCACGAACCCGGCGGCGACGACGGCCGCGCCGATCGCTGCCACCCGGTCCGGCCCGATCCGGTCGGCGAGTCCACCGCCGAGCGGACTGCCCAGCACACCGGCCAGCGCGGCGCCGGCGAACGCCAGCCCGATACCGCCCGAGCCGACGCCCAGGTCGTCGAGATGCAGCGGCAGGACCGGTTCCAGGTACGCGATGGCGGCCGCCCCGATCGTGGTCAGGGTGATCAGCAGGCCGGCCCGGGGACCCTTGGCGACCGTGCGCAACGGCACCTCGACCGGCGGCCGGTCGTCCGCCTTGACCAGCAGGAACCGGGCGATCGCGTCGCCCAGCGCGAACACGGCGATCAGATGGAACGGGGCGGCCGGGCCGAGCCACCCGGCCAGCCAGCCGCTCACCGCCGGGCCGAGCAGGATGCCCGCACCGACGGCGGAGAGAGTCAGGCCCATCGCCTGTCCCCGGCGCTCGGCCGGGTGGACCGCGGCGACCAGGGCGAGCCCGGCGGTCCAGGAGATCGCGGCGGCCACCCCCTGAGCCGCCCGGCCGAGGATCAGCAGGACCAGGCCGGCCGTGCCGGGAACCGTGGTGGCCAGGCCGAAGAACAGGGTGGCGGCCGCGACGCCGAGGATGCCGGCCTGGAGCGGGCGGCGCGGGCCGATCCGGTCGACCAGCCGGCCGACGAACGGCACGGTGCTGAGCTGGGCGGCCGCATAGACCGCGAACAGCACGCCGGACGGCATCGCGGAGCCGTCGACCGCGGGCAGCTCCGGAAGGACCGGGATGATCGCGCCGTACAGGAACATGTCCAGCGCGAGAGCGATGGCGACGACGGCGGTCGCGGCGTGCGGCCGGGTGGAACCTTCCTGTCTCGTCATGCCGTCAATCATACATGCGCGCGTGTATGTAAAAAGTGAAGCGAGGCTCGAGGGACGATCCAGCCGGGGGTCAGTCGAACAGGGCGGCCAGGATGGCGTCCGTGAAGACGGCGGCCTTCCCCGCCGGGGAGAACAGGTCGTCGCCCATCCGCCAGGTGACCATCACACCGGCCAGAGTGGAGACCACCAGGACCGCCGCGTCGTCCGCGCTCGTCCCGGACCGCAGATCCTCATCCGCGAGCAGCGCCGAGATCTGTGCGACCCACTCCCGGATCCCCTGCTGCTTGTCCGCCAGCCCCGCGCCGGGCTCGATCGAGACGTCCGAACGCAGGATCGTGACGTCCAGCAGCTCCCGGAAGTCGCCGTCCTCCTCCATGGCCCGGAAATACTCCACCAGGCAGGCCCGCAGCCGCTCCCGGGCCGGACCGGGACCGGCCAGACCGGACCACACCCGGGCGCCCACCGTGGCCCAGCGCTCGGCGATCGCCGTCGTGTACAGCTGTGCCTTGTCCGAGAAATGGTGGTAGACGGCTCCGCGGGTGACCCCGGCCCGGGTTCCGATCTCGGCGAGCGTGGCCCGGTCGTACCCCCGCTCGGCGAAGACCTTGAGGCCTGCCGAAAGGACCGCGGCACGCGTCTCCGCGGCCTCCTGAGCCGTACGCTTCACCAGCCGCCCTAACCCTCCGTGAGGCGCAGTCGAGCACTGATTGAAGCACGCCCGGCCAGCGACAGCGCGGCGATCTCCTCGCGGATCAACGTCTCCCGATGGGTGTCGCGGGTGGCGCGGAAGCACTCCGCGGCCTGGCTCAGGTGGTCGAGCGCGGCCTCGGTGTCACCACGCGCAAGATGGGCGTGACCGATGTTGGCCAGGGCCGCGCCCTCCGCCTCGCGGTATCCGACAGCCCGTAGATCGTCCAGCGCGGCCTGGAAACTGGCCAGCGCAGCGTCGGCGGCGCCGGCGCGCAGGTGCAGGGTGCCGATGCTGTCCTGGGTGTGCCCGGCCCCGCCCCGATCACCGTGCTCCCGGTGCAACCGCAGCGCACGCTGCAACTGGACCAGCGCGGCCTCGTCCTCGCCGAGTTCGGCCAGCAGGGTGCCCAGGTTGTTCAGGACGGTGCCCAGCCGCCGGGTGTCACCGGTGCTCTCCCGCAACCGGGCGGCCTCCTCGTAGGCGGCCCGGGCGGCGGTGAGCTGCCGCTGCTCGGCGCGCAACCGGCCGATGTTGGACAGGGCGCCGGCCACCGCGTCGATCAGCCCGGCCGCCCGGAACGCCTCGACCGCCCGTTCCAGGTGTTCGCCGGCTTCCGGCAGGCGACGGGCGATGGCGTACGCGATCCCGGCGCTGTTGTGCAGTGCCGCCTGCACGGTCGGCCCGGCCGTGGCCTGTGCCGCGGCCAGGCCGGTGCGGTAGATGTGCAGGCTGTCCGGGCCGTCCCCGTGCATCTGGAAGAACGGCCCGAGCAGATACGCCATCCGCCAGCCGGCCTCCGGATGCCCCTCGTCGACGGCGAACCGCACCAGATCGGGCAGCATGTCACGAGCCTGCTCCAGAAAGGCCAGCGCCTGCGCCTGGCCACCGGAGAACGCCGGGATCGCGGGCGCCGGCGGCTCGGGCACCGCCACCGTCGTCCGGTACGGCGCGAGGATCGCGTGCGCGCTGTGGAACGCCGCCAGGTGCCAGTCCAGCAGCCGGGTCACCGCCGCCGCCCGGTCCACGGCCGGCTCGTCGACGGCCAGGCGCTCCCGCGCGTGCCGGGCGATCAGGTCGTGCATCGTGAACCGGCCCGGCGCCGGCGCTTCCACGAGGCTGGCGTCGGCCAGCGTGGTCAGCAGCGTCCCGATGCCGTCGGCGGTTCCGGCGAGGGCAGCCGCGGCGCCGATCGGGGCGGCCTGCCCGGGCACCAGGCTCAGCAGCCGGAAGAGCCGGGCCGCGAGGGCCGGCAGTTTCAGGTACGACAGGTCGAACGCCAGCCGGACCGCGGCCTGCGGGTCGCCCTCGACGCTGAGCGCGGACAGTGTGCGGGCGGCCTCCCGCAGGTAGGCGGCCATCGCCTGGTCCGGTTCGCCGGCCAGGTTGGCGCCGGCGATCCGCAGCGCCAGCGGCAGGTTCCCGCACACCTCGGCCAGGGCGGCGACCGCCTCCGCGGGCCGGCCGGCGCCGAGGAGGCGGCGCAGCAGCGCGACCGCGTCCTCCGGCGCCAGCGGCCCGAGCCCGATCCGGTGTGCGCCCTCCAGCGCGACCAGCCCGCCGAGCCGGCTGCGGCTGGTCACCACGACCACGCAGCGCGGGTCGGCCGGCAGCAGTGGCCGTACCTGGTCGACGCCCGAGGCGTTGTCGAGCAGGAGCAGCATCCGCCGGCCGCTGACCGCGGTGCGGAACCGGGCCGCGGCCTCGTCGGCGTCGGACGGCGTCTCGGCAGCAGGCACACCGAGCGTGCGCAGCAGCTGCCCCAGCGCGTCGGCCGGCGCCAGCGGCGGGTCGGTGGCGAAGCCACGCAGATTGAGGTAGATCTGCCCGTCCGGCAGCCGGTCCCGGACGGTGGCCGCCCATCGCAGCGCGAGCGCGGTCTTGCCGGCGCCGGCCGGGCCCTCCACCACGACCAGCGGGGTCGGCGCATCGAGCACCGTGTCCAGCTCGGCCAGCGCGCCGTCGCGGCCGACCAGATAACCGGGAGCGACCGGCAGCTGGGCCGGCACCGCCCCGGCGGTGATCGCGGGCGCGGGCAGGTCCAGCGCCGGATCGCCGCGCAGCACCGCCTCGTGCCGGCGGCGCAGCTCAGCGCCCGGCTCGGTGCCCAGATCCCCGGCCAGCCGGGTCCGCGCCCGGCGGTAGACCGCCAGCGCGTCAGCGGCCCGGCCGCTGCGATACAGCGCGAGCATCAACGACGAATGCAGACCTTCCCGGTACGGGTACGCGTCGGCCAGCTCGGTCAGCGCGGGCACGGCGGCCAGGTGCCGTCCGCATGCCAGTTCCGCGTCCAGCATCGCCTCGGTGGCGCCCAGCCGCCGCTCGGCCAGCCCCGCCCCGACCCGGTCCCGCAGTGCTGCGTCGGCCACGTCGGCCAGCAGGTCGCCACGCCACAGGGCCAGCGCGTCACGCAGCACGGCGGCCCGGTCCGCCGGATCGCTGATCGCCGCCGCCCGCGTCACGAGGGCGGTGAACCGGTGCGCGTCCACCCGGCCGGGTTCGACGGCCAGCCGGTACCCGTCGCCGTGCCGGTGCAGCGGCGCGTCGCCGGCCGCGCCGAGCGCTCCCCGCAGCCGGGAGACGTGGCTGTTCAGCGTGGCCCGGGCCCGTTCCGGTGGATCACCCGCCCAGAGCAGGTCGACGAGCCGGTCGACGGCGATCACCCGGCCCGGCTGCAACAGCAGCAGGCCGAGCAGGCAGCGTTCCCGCCGGCGCCGGCCGAGGTCGACGATCGTCCCCTGGGCGCGCGCCACAAGCGGGCCGAGGACCAAGAAGTCCATAATGTACGGAAGTCTAAGCGCGACCCCCGCCGCGAAACCAGATCAGCCGCAGGCACGTCGAGGGCCCCCGTTCGGCGTGCTCCCTCGACGTGCCCACAGCCGGCATCAGAACCGGTCAGATCAGGTCGGCCGTGACCTCGGCGAACTGCAGCAGCCGTCCCGCGCCGGCCTTGACGCGGACCCGCTCCGCGTCCTGCGCCGGGAACAGGAACCGCTGCGGCGTCACCCCCGGCGCCGGGAAGCCGGTCCGGCTGACCACCGTGTGCCACGTGCCGTTGCGGAACACGTCGATGGTGAAGTCGGCCGGGAACGTGCTGCCGGACGTGCGCGGGTAGAGGTCGACCCGGTTCAGCGTGCGCGGCCCCGGGAACGCGAACTCCACCCACTCGACCCGGTCGGCGGCCGGCGGGTCGAGCGAGCTCCACCCGTCCGCGCCGGAGACCCCGTCGTTGACGTACCGCAGCGACCAGCCCCAGTTCTCCGTGCTGCTCGCCGCCGTGGTCACCGCGTCGGCCAGCAGGTTGTTCGACAGGTACGCCTCCACCTCGGCGAACTGCACGTGCAGGCCGGAACCGGTGGACACCCGCAGCCGCTCCACCAGCTGCGGCGGGAACTGGAACCGCTGCGGCGCGGCGCCCGGGTGCGGCCGGTTGCTCTGGGTCAGCACGGTCCGCCACTGGCCGTCGCGGTACGCCTCCACCGAGAACGAAGCCGGGAAACTGTTGCCGGCGTTCGAGCCGTCCGAACGCGGGTACAGGTCGATCCGGTTCATCATCCGGGCCCGCGGCAGGTCGAACTGCAGCCACTCGTTGCGGCCGGCCACCGGGTCGGAGCTCCAGCCGATGCCCTCACGGCGCACGTCGTTGACCGCCCGCAGCGTCCAGCCCCAGTTCTCGATGGTGCTGGACGCGGTCACCGTGGCGTCGGCCAGCAGGTTGTCCGACAGGTACGCCTCCACCTCGGCGAACTGGAACAGCCGGCCCACGCCCAGGCTGATCCGCAGCTTCTCCACCGTGCGGGGCGCGTCGAAGGCGTACCGCACCGCCCGGTTGCCGGGATTCGCGATGCCGGACCGCTGCAACGCCGTCGACCAGGCGCCGTCGCGGTAGGTCTCGACGGTGATGGCCGACGGGAAGTTCTGGCCCGCGTAGTTGCCGTCCGAGCGCGGGAACAGGTCGAGCCGGTTCATCATCTGCGGCTGCGGCAGGTCGAACTGCAGCCACTCGGCCCGCTGCGCGTTCGGCGGGTCCAGGGTGCTCCAGCCGATGCCGTCCCGGGTGCCGTCGTTGACCTGGCGCAGCGCCCAGCCCCAGTTCTCGGTGCTGCTCGACGCGATCGGAGTGGCGCCGGCGAGCAGGTTCTTCAGCGGGTTCTGCCGGGCCGGTGGGGTCAGCACCGAGCTGATCCACGGGCCGAGGTCGTCCGTGCGTACCTCGATCGCCTGGTCCTCGCCGTCGCCGTTGCCGAAACAGCCGGCGTGCGTGGACCGCGAATGCAGACCCAGCAGCTGATACGACCCGGCGGCGGACCGGAACGCGGGACCACCGGCATCGCCCTTGCAGGTGCTCGTCGCGGTTCCGGCCGACCGGGTCAGCGTGAACGTGGCGCCGTTCGTCGCCCCGGCGGTGAAGTCACCGCGGCGCAGCACGTCGGCCGTCCAGTCGGCCGCCCCGCGCCCGTAGCCGGCGGCCACCACCTGATCGCCGGCGGCCGGCGCGGCCGAGGCGAGCCCGATCGGCGTGATGCCCTCGGCCGGCGCGGCCAGCCGGGCCAGCACCAGATCCCGATCGGTACGCGGCACCACCTCGGCGATCGTGGTGGTGTGCCCGCCGGAACGGGTCAGATCCGCCCGGCCCAGGGTCACCGTGGCGGCCTGCGGCGGCGCGCCCGAGGCGAGATCACCGTCCGGGTCGAGGCACGACTTCGTGGTGGCGATCCACTGCGCCGCCACCAGCACCCCGCTGCACGCGCTCCCGTCGGCCGGCTCCACCCGGGCCACGAACGGGAACGCCGACGGCTCACCCGCCGCGAGCGTGCCGGCGACCCGCAACTCGACCAGGGTGTGCGTGGCGTTGCCGTTGCCGATCGGCTCGTACGCGTACGGCGGCACCGTCACCGTCTCCGTCTCACCCTCGAAGGTGGACCTCGCCGTCACCGGCCGGTCAGCGCCGCGCACCAGGAACGCGTTGGGCAGCTCCAGGGTCAGGAAGCCGCGCGGCCCCCGTACGTCGAAACATGTCGTTCTCAGCTCCGACCCGACCAGCTGCTCCACCCGCAGCAGATCGGGATCGGCGGCGCAGTCCGGCGCGTACCGGATGTTGCCGTCGCCCTTGATCACCCGCACCCCGCGTTCGGCGAAGATCTGCTCCGCCCCCGGATACGCCCGGTCGTCGACCACCGACGTCGGCGGATCCGCCGCCGAAGCCGCCGGCGCGCCCAGCGCCGCTCCCGCCAGCGCGCCGGCCACGGCCGCGCGCAACATCATCGATCCCGGCATGGGACACCCCCGTCTCCACCAATGCCAATGCGACGCCGGGAAGATAGGCGGATGTCTTTGACACCGGCATGACATGCAGGTCAGAGGGCCCGCACGCGGTCGCGGATGCGCTCGATCAACTCGATCGAGAGGACGTCGGGCTGCTCGGCGACCTGCAGGTGGCCGTCGGTCAGCAGATCGTCGACGATGACCCGGAGCACGCCCAGCGGAGCCCTGAGCGCCGCCGACAGATCGGCCAGGGACCGCGGATGCTGGCACAGCTCGACGATCCGGCGGGACTCGAAACGTAGCGGGGCGTGGAGCGCCGCCGGGACCGCCACCAGCGGGGACTCGACGCGTACGGTGTCGTGGACGATCCGGGTCCGGCCGCCGGTGAGCATGAACGGTCGGACCAGCGGGCCACCCTCGTAACGCGGCTGGCGGTGGCCCGCGGTCATGGGTGCAGTTGCTGCCGGGACTCGGCGATCAGAGCCGGTGTCAGCAGGGTGCCGAACCTGTCGGCGAGCACCGAGATCTCGTAGCCGATGGTTCGCAGGGCGGATTCGCTGCCGGCCACCACACCGAGGATGCTCCCGCCGGGGATCTGCGACACGACCAGGTAGCCGCGGGTCATCTCGATCATGATGATCTTCAGGCCGTGGAAGTCGTACCGCTGGGAGGCGGTGCCCGCCACGGCGGCCAGGCCGGACACGATGGCGGCCAGCTGGTCGGCCTCGGTCCGGTCCAGATCGCCGGAGGTGGCGATCAGCAGGCCGTCCGAGGACACCGCGACCGCCTCGCGGACGCCGTCGGTGTGCTGCACGAAATTGGCGAGCAGCCAGTTGATGCTCATGACTCTCCCCGCGTGTCGCCGGCGCCGGCGAGCAGTACGCCCTCGCGGAAGGCGGAGAGCCGGTCGCGTACCGCCTCGGGGGAATCGGTGATGACCGCCGGCCGGGGCCGGCTCTGCGCCGCCTGCCCGGCCGGAGTCTCGGCCCGTTTCTTCGGCGGGCGCCGGAGCAGGCCGTTGGGGGTGCTCGCGGCGCGTTCCGGCAGCACCACGAACTCGATCGTGTCCGGGCGCAGCGCCCGCTGCGGCGCCGGCGACGCAGCGGGCGGCGGGGGAGCGGGCAGCGGCGGCGGCGCCGGGACCGCGGGTTCGGTGATGAGCCCGGCCGGCAGCGCGAGCCGGGCGGTGACGCCGGTGACCGGCGACGGGGCGAGCTGCACCTGGACGCCGGTCTCGGCGGCGAGCCGGCCGACCACGAAGTGGCCGAGATAGCGGGCCGGCGCGGTGATGAAGTCGCCCTCGCCGCGCAGCCGCTGGTTGGCGGTGCGCATCTCGTCCGGGCTCATGCCGATGCCGGAGTCGATGACCGCGATCAGGTACCCGCCCTCGACCATCCGGCCGTGCACCTCGACGTCGACGTCCGGCGGTGAGAAGACCAGCCCGTTCTCGATCAGCTCGGCCAGCATGTGTACGACAGTGCCCACCACCGAGCCGTTGACCAGCACGTCGTCGACGCGGCGCAAGGTGACCCGGCGGTACTCCTCGACCTCGCTGACCGCGGCCCGGATGATGTCGGCGATCGGCATCGGCTCCGTCCACTGCCGCGGGTCGGCCGCGTCGACCAGCACGAGCAGGCTCTCGGCGTTGCGGCGCATGCGGGTGGCCAGGTGGTCGAGCTCGAACAGGTTGGCCAGGCCGGTGGGACTGGCCTCCTCGGCCTCCAGCTCGGTGATGAACCCGATCAGGCGGCGCAGCAGGTTCTGGTTGCGGTGCCCCAGGTTGGCCAGCGACTCGGCGGTGGCCAGGCGCACCCGGGCCTGGGCGGTGGCCAGCGAGTACGCGGTGTCCTGCAACTGCTCGAACGCCTCGGCGACCTGGCGTACCTCGACGCTGGCGCCCGGCGTCACCCGCACCGGCGCGGGGCGGATGTCGCGGCCGCTCGCGGCGGCCCGGTTCACCGCCTCGGGCAGCGACTCGGCGCCGATCCGGCCGGCCTCCAGAGCCAGGGCGGCGAGCGGCCGGGCCAGCCGGCGGGCCGCCGCGAGAGCCAGCAGGATCGCGCCCGCCACACACACCGCCATGATCGCGGCCAGCACCGCGAGCCGCAGGGTGGCCTCCTTCTTGATCCGGGCGGCGTTGTCCTGCGCGATGCCGCCCATGTTCTGGCCGGCCTGGAGCAGGATGTCGAGCACCGTGCCGGACGCCTCCCAGTAGACGTCGGGGCTGAGCTTCAGGCGCCGGCCGTCGGCCGCGGCCAGCGCGGCGTTCTCCATCGCGACGACCTGTTTGCCGGCCGGGGTGCTCAGCACCAGGTTCTGCGCCTGTACGGCGGCCGGGTTCCCGTACTGGTTGAAGGCCAGGATCGCCGAGTCCCGGGCCGACTTCGCCGAGACGAACTGGACGAACTGGCCGGGCCCGAAACGGCCGGCCGTGAAGACGCTGTGCAGCAGCACCCGTTCCTGCGCGGCGGACTCCTTGGCCAGGCTGAACATGCTGAGCGTGGCGTAGTTGCGGCGCAGTTCGCTGTCGTCGACGGTGTCGAGTTCGAACTCGATGTTGATCAGGCGGCCGATCACCGCGGTGTAGAAGGCGGCGGTGGTGGCCGGGGCGGCGGTGCCGGCGTCGGTTGCGGCGCGCACGTCGGTGAGGCCGCCGAGTTCGGCCACCACCGCGGCGACCCGGTCCTCGACGTCGCCGCCGCCGGTGGTCAGCGCCTCGACCGCGGCGCGCCGGGTGTCGACCGACTGGCGGGCCGGGGCGAGCTGGGCCCGGAAGTCCCGGTGGCCGCCGAGCAGGCCGAGGGCGAGGCCGCGTTCGGTCTGGAGGCCGTCGGCCAGGTCGAGCACCGCGAGGTCTAGGGTGACGGCGCGGTCGGTCTGTGCGGCGGCCTGGTAGTCGCCGATCTCGCCGGCTCCGATCACGCCGAGCAGGGCGAGGATGACGGCGACCGGCAGGGCCAGGGTCCGGGCGATGCGGCCACGGATCGTGCCGCCGGTGCGGTGACGGACCGCACCGGTCCCGTGCGTCGCGGACACGTGATTCAGCTCCTCTTCAACCTTCTGTGCTCGTTCACACAAACGAGCCGATGGGTGCCACTGCAGATGTCCAGGGAGAGGGAGTGACATCACGGGGTCGGGAGAGGATCACTCTCCGCGTCCGCCGCATCAGCTTCTGTGTTGGCCACGGTCATGGTCAATAGCTGAATGTATGAATTTACCGGCGCTGCAAGCAGGGCGCATCCGGAGCGGGCTCAGCGCGACGGCGGCGCGGTGCTCTCCCGGGTCACCAACTCGGTGGCCAGCTCGATCCGGGTGGACTCCAGACGCTCGCCGTTGACCAGCCGCAGCAGGGTACGGGCCGCGGCCACACCCATCTGGTGCAGCGGCTGGCGGACCGTGGTCAGCGGCGGGGCGGTCCACTGCGCGAAGTTGAGATCGTCGAACCCGACCACGCTGACCTCCCGGGGCACGCTCAGGCCGCGGCGGCGCAGCGCCTCGTAGACGCCTGTCGCCTGCGAGTCGCTACAGGCGAAGATTGCCGTCGGTGGGTCGGCCAGCGCGAGCAGAGCCTCGGCCGAACGCAGGCCGCCGTCGTGCTGGAAGCTGCTGTGCCGGATCAGCTGCCGGTCGGCGGCCAGCCCGGCGGTCTCCAGCGCGGCCCGGTGACCGGCGACCCGGGCCCGGGTGCACTGCAACTGCTCCGGGCCGCCGATCACGGCGATCCGGCGATGGCCGAGCTGGATCAGATGCTCGGTCGCCGCATAGCCCCCGGCGAAGTTCGTCGCCCCGATCGACGGGATCTCCGGCGGCGGCTGGCTGACCCCGTCGACCACGACGAACGGCAGATTGCGCCGTTTGAGATCGGCCCGCTGCTGGTCGGTGAGCTCGGAGAGCACCAGGATCGCCCCCTCCGACCCGCGGGCGAGCAGCGACTCCAGCCAGCGCCGGGTCAGCGACTGGCGATTGTGGACCGAGGAGACGACCAGGCTCAGCCCGGCCTCCTCGGCCACCTCCTCGACCCCGGTGAGGATCGACAGGCCCCAGACACTGTCCAGCTCGTTGATGACCAGGTCGATCAGGTCGGTCCGCCGGCCGGTGCGCCGGGCGCCACGCGGCCGCTGATAGCCGCGCTCGGCCAGCAGCCGCTCGATCGTGCGCCGCGTCGAGGGCGACACGTCGGTGTGCCCGTTGAGGACTTTGGACACCGTCGAGACCGCCACATTGGCCTCACGGGCGATCGCGGTGAGGGTCGGTTTGCCACCTGACATCGGTTTCACCCGTGTTTCGAAAAGTATTGCTCCAGCGCTTCCGGTGCCATGTGATCGGCACGTTACACCCCCTCCTCTCCCTCCCGAAACTCACCGAAAGTTTTCGTAGATGAAGCGCAGAAACCTGCTCGTCGCGGTCACCGCCGTGGCTCTGACCGCCGCGTGCGGCAACTCAGGCCCTGGCACCGCGTCCGGAGACGCCGGCAAGGTCCAGGTCTGGGCGCTGGAGGACGCCGCGGTCAACCCGATCGCCACCGCCGGCATCCAGTCCTTCAACGCCGCCACCGGTGCGAACGTCGAGCTCACCACGTACGTCAACGACGCCTACAAGCAGAAGCTCCAGGTCGCCATGGGCTCTCCACAGGCCCCGGACGTCTTCTTCAACTGGGGCGGCGGCAACCTCGCCCAGTTCGTCACGGCCGGACAGGCCGAGCCACTCGACGACCTGATCGCGAAGAACCCCGACCTCGGCGCGAAGTTCCTGCCCAGCGTCATGGACGTCGGCCGGATCGGCGGAAAGCAGTACGGCCTGCCGATGATCGGAGTGCTCCCGGTCGTCCTGTTCGTCAACAAGGACGTGTTCGCCGCCGCCGGTGTCCAGCCGCCCACCACGTACACCGAACTGCTGTCCTTGATCGACACGTTCAAGGCCAGGGGCGTCACCCCGATCGCGCTCGCCGGCTCGCAGGGCTGGACCGAGCTGATGTGGCTGGAGTACCTCCTCGACCGGATCGGCGGCGCCGCGAAGTTCCAGGCCATCGTGGACGGCGCCCCGGGCGCGTGGCAGGACCCGGCCGTCGTCAAGAGCCTCGAGGAGATCCAGAACCTGGTGGGCCGGGGCGCGTTCGGCACCAACTTCGCCTCGGTCAACTACGACAACCAGGGCGCCTCGAAGCTGTTCGCCACCGGCAAGGCGGCCATGCACCTGATGGGCACCTGGGACTACTCGGTGCAGAAGGACGCCAACCCGAAGTTCATCACCGACGGCAAGCTCGGCTACGTCGCCTTCCCCGCCTACGAGGGCGGCGCCGGTGACCCGAAGTCGGTGGTCGGCAACCCGAGCAACTACTACTCGGTGAACGCCGCCTCCAAAAACAAGGACGTGGCGACCGACTTCCTGGCCAAGACGCTGACCTCGGACGCGTACATCAACGGGCTGATCGACGCCGGACAGGTGCCCGCGGTCAAAGGCATCGAGGAGACCCTGAAAGCCCGGCCGAACTCCGAGTTCACCACCTTCACCTACGACCTGGTCGCCCAGGCGCCCAGCTTCACCCAGTCCTGGGACCAGGCGCTCAGCCCGTCGATCAGCGAGCGGCTGCTCACCAACCTGCAGAAACTGTTCCTCGACAAGATCAGCCCGGCCGACTTCGCGGCCGACATG
This sequence comes from Actinoplanes sp. NPDC026670, assembly GCF_040638175.1. Taxonomy (NCBI): domain Bacteria; kingdom Bacillati; phylum Actinomycetota; class Actinomycetes; order Micromonosporales; family Micromonosporaceae; genus Actinoplanes; species Actinoplanes sp. NPDC026670. The sequence continues at coordinate 127,353 of NZ_JBEZXU010000013.1, read as the reverse complement.
GCATCGGTCAAGTGATCGCCGTAGCGCGAAGGGAGCGGCCCGGACCCGTCTGGGCCGCTCCCGCGGTGGTCTTCTTCGTCGCCTTCGCGATCCTGCCGGTCATCGGCGTCGTGTACCTCAGCTTCACATCGTGGAACGGCCTCGGCGACCCGGTGTGGCTCGGCGCCGACAACTGGGCAGCCATGGCGGACGACCCGGAACTGGGCAACGGATTCACCATCACCCTGACCCTGACCGTCATCTCCTGGCTGTTCCAGACACCGCTGGCGCTGCTCATCGGCGTCTGGGCCGCCGGGCCGCAACGCAACCGCGCAGTCCTGTCCACGCTGTTCTTCCTGCCGCTGCTGCTGTCCACCGCGGCGATCTCGCTGACCTTCGTCTCCCTGCTCGACCCCAACTTCGGCCTGGCGTCGAAGTTCGGCGACGGCAACCTCCTCGGCGACCCGGACCGCGCACTGTACGTCATCGCATTCGTCATCGCCTGGCAGTTCATACCGTTCCACACCCTGCTCTACCAGTCGGCGACCCGGCAGATCCCAGCGTCGCTGTACGAGGCGGCCTCGATCGACGGCGCGACGGGGGTGCGGCAGTTCTTCGCCATCACCCTGCCGCAACTGCGCAACACGATCATCGCCTCGTCGGTGCTGATGCTGGTCGGCTCGTTCACCTACTTCGAGACGATCCTGCTGATGACCAACGGCGGCCCGGGCACCGCCACCCGCGTCCTGCCACTGCACATGTACGCCAAGGGCTTCGTCGGATTCGACATGGGCTACGCCAGCGCGCTCGCGGTCCTGTTGGTCGTCGCCGGAGCCACCCTGTCGATCGTCGTCGTCCGCTCCACCGGTTACCACCGGATGGCCAGCGACCGGGAAGGAGCCTGATGCGACACCGCTGGAACGTGCCGGCCGGAGTCGCGTCCGCGATCTGGCTGGTCATCGTTGCCGTGCCCATCTACTTCGTGGTCGTCACCGGCTTCCGCAGCCAGGACGCCTACCTCGAACAGGGCCCGCTCGACCTGCCCCGGGACCCCACCTTCGACAACTTCCTCTCGCTGTGGGACCTCGGCTTCCCCACCTATCTGCTCAACAGCCTGCTCGTCACCGCCGGAACAGTGCTGCTCGTGCTGATGGTCGCGCTGCCGGCGGCGTACGCCATCGTCCGCAACCCCAGCCGGACGCTCCGGGCGACCTTCAACGTCTTCCTGCTCGGCCTGGCCGTTCCGGCCCAGGCCGTGATCGTGCCGATCTACCTGATCATCACCCGCCTGGAGATGTACGACAGCCTCGCCGCCGTCGTCCTGCCGACCGCCGCCTTCGCGCTGCCGATCGCCATCGTGGTCCTGACCAGCACCCTGCGCGACATCCCGGGCGAACTGTACGAGGCGATGACGGTGGACGGCGGCACCGCCCGCCGGATCTTCGGTCAGCTGGTGCTGCCGCTGGCCCGGCCCGGCCTGGTCAGCGTCGGCATCTTCGTCGGGCTCAGCGCGTGGAACGGTTTCCTTTTCCCGCTCGTGCTCACCCAGAGCGACGACCAGCGGGTCCTGACCCTGGGCCTGTGGAACTTCCAGAGCCAGTACGGCACCAACGTGCCCGGACTGATGGCCGCGGTCGTGCTGTCCGCGCTGCCGGTGCTCGCCCTGTATCTGTTCGGCCGCCGGCACCTGCTCAGCGGGCTCGCCGCCGGCTTCAGCAAGTGAGGAACGACGTGGCCACCATCCACAATCCCGTGCTGCCCGGGTTCCATCCGGACCCGTCGATCCTGCGTGTCGGCGACGACTACTACCTCGCCACGTCGACCTTCGAGTGGTACCCGGGTGTGCGCCTGCACCACTCGAAGGACCTGGCCCACTGGCGGCCGGTCGGCGGGGCGCTGACCGGGCAGCTCGACATGACCGGCAACCCGGACTCAGGCGGGGTCTGGGCGCCCGGCCTATCCTGGGCCGACGGCACGTTCTACCTGGTCTACACCGATGTGAAGGCCTACGCCGGCGGGTTCTGGGACACCCCGAACCACGTCGTCACCGCGACATCGATCGACGGGCCGTGGTCGGATCCGGCGCCACTGCACGCCCGCGGTTTCGACCCGTCGCTGTTCCACGACGACGACGGGCGCAGCTGGCTGCTCTCCAACCGGACCGACTGGCGGCCGGGCCGGCCCTGGGCCGGCGGCATCATCATCCAGGAGTACGACCGGGCCGCGCGCCGTCTCGTCGGCGAGCCCATCGACCTGTACGCGGGAACCGCCGCCGGAATGACCGAGGGCCCGCACCTGTACCGCCGGGACGGCTGGTACTACCTGATCACCGCCGAAGGCGGCACCGAATGGTTCCACCAGGTCACCGTCGCCCGGTCGCGGGACCTGCTCGGACCCTACGTGACCGACCCCGGCACCCCGCTGCTCACCTCGGCGCACCGGCCCGACCTGACGCTGCAGAAAGCCGGGCACGGCAGCCTCGTCGAGACTCCGGCCGGCGAATGGTTCCTCGCCCACCTGACCGGGCGGCCGCTCAGCCCGCGCGGCCGCTGCATCCTCGGGCGGGAGACCGCCATCCAGCGGGTCACCTGGACCGGCGACGGATGGCCGCGCATCGACGGTGGGGTGCCGCACGAGGTCGTCGACGGACCGGACCTGCCCGCCCACCCGTGGCCCGGCGAACCGGAGACCGACGACTTCGCCACCACCTCACTCGGGCCGCACTGGAGCACGCTGCGCCGGCCGGCCACCGCGGACTGGCTGACCGCAGGCGGCGGCAGCCTGCGCGTGCGCGGCGGCCGGTCACCAGGCGCACAGTCCGGGGAGAGCCTGGTCGCGCGGCGGATCCAGCACACCGGGGTGACCTTCGAGGCCACCGTCGCGTTCGCGCCGTCGACCTACCAGCAGATGGCCGGGATCACCGCCTACTACAACAGCCGGAACTGGTACCTGCTGCGGATCGGCTGGGACGAGGAGCACGGGCCGGCAGTGGACGTGCTGTCCTGCGAGCGGGGGCGGCTCGGCGTGCACGGACCGGCGGTCCCGGTGGACGGGGTGGCCCGGCTGCGCCTCGAACTCGACGGCGGGGTGCTGCGCGCCTCCTACGGCGACGTCGAGTGGGGGCCGTTCGACGCGAGCATCCTCTCCGACGAGCACGCCCGGGAGGACGACGCCGGAGTGCCACGCGTCTGGGGGTTCACCGGGGCGTTCTTCGGACTGTGGGCGCAGGACCACACCGGCGGCGGGCTCACCGCCACCTTCACGGCCGCCACCTGCAAACCCCATCCGTGACAGCCGGTCACCTCCGTACATAGAGATGCCACGGCTGGAGGTTGCCGCTCGACGGCGCCCGGGTCGCCGCGGCCAGCACACGGTCGAGAACCGCCCGGCGGCTGTCGACTGCCTCGTACACATCCATGCTCCTCGGCCCCTTCCCCCGGATCAGGGTGACAGAACGGGATCGGCCGGATGCCCCGCGGAGGCATCCGGCCGATGGGCCGTGCGGATCAGGCGAAGCGGAACCAGTCGAGGTCGAGGACGTCGGCGGCGTCGTTGGCCCGGGGCACGACGGTGATCGAGGTGACGCCGGCCGGCAGATTGCTCACGTTGAAGGCGATCTCCCGGAAGCTGGTCACCGAGCCGGTGCCGAGCAGGCCAGGCGCCGCGATCACCGGACCGGAGGCGGAGCCGGCGTGAAACTCGAGGGTGAACGCCTGGTTGGTGGGCCGGTTCGAGGAGTAACGGAACACCACCTGGCCGGGGGTGCGCCCGCCGAACGCGACACCGTCGTAGCGGGCCCAGTCACCGTTGTTGAGCGAGCTGAGCCGCCCGGACGTGACAGTCGTGCCGCTGTGGCCGTCCCGCGACTCCGCCTCGATCGTGGCGAAGGCGTCCCGGTTACCCGACGGCGGTGTCGTCGGTGGCGTGGTGGGTGTCGTGCCTCCGCCCCAGTTCGCGCCGCGGCCGGAGAGCGTGCCGTTCACGAAGACCGAATTCTGCAGCTCCCGCTTGAACGCGCCCAGGATGTTCGCGTTGTCCTGGACCCGGCTGTTGCCCCAATAGCCGTCGGTGCAGTCCGGCGCGCCCGCCGAGGCCCCCGGCGGACAGCTGAACTGGGCGATCGCCTCCCAGTCGCTGTTGATGTAGGAGACACCGCGCAGCACGTCGGTGTTGCGGTTGACGTAGGCGAAGAACTGGTCGTACCAGCTGCTGACCGCAGTCCAGTCGCCGCCGAGGGAGACCCGGTTGTTGCGGTTCACGCAGGACGCGTCGAGCTGGGCGGTCCGGTACGCCTGCGGTGCCGACTCGGAGATCACGGCCGGCTTCGCATGGGCCCGCGCGAAGTTCAGCACCCGGTCGTAGAGCACGGTCGGCGTGCTGGTCGGGGTGTCGCAGGCCCACTGGTGCCGCCGGTAGGTGGCATCCCAGTAGAAGGTGCTCATCCCGACGTAGTCGACCACGTCGTCACCCGGATACCAGTCGGCCAGATGGCTGGGGTTACTGAAGTCGAACCGGTATTCGGCCGGTCCGTCCTTGACGTAGCTGGCCGTCTGCCACACCGTCTTCACGTTCGTGGCGCCCAGGGTGGTGATGCGCTGCTTCACCACCCGGAACGCCGCCTTGAAGAAGTCGGTGTTGTAGCAGTTCCACGGCCCGTCGAACTCGTAGCCGACCCGCAGATACACCTGCCGCCCGGTGTTCTTCAACCAGCTGATCAGGTTGTCCAGGTTCTGCCGGTACTGCTGACCGAGCTGACCGGCGATGTCGGCGTCGTTGCGGCCGATGATCGCCCGCAGCGGCTGGTTGGCGCAGCCCGGGTTGTCGGCCAGGTAGAGACCGACCGCGACGGCCGCGCCCGGATACTCGGCCAGCGTCTGGCTGAAATTGAACACGTTGCCGTTGAGGTTGCAGGTGACGGTCAGGCCGTTACAGGCGTTCGGCGAGATGTTGGTGTAGAGGGTGACGCCGCCCGGACGCGGGAACGCCGCGTCACGGTCGAGGACCTGCTGCTTGAAGGCGGTCAGGTCGGGGGTGGTCTGCCCGGCGAAGAAAGTGATCCTCCCCGGCGGAATCGCCGCTTCCGCGGCCGGTGCAAAACCCCAAGCCAGCATGGGTACGGCGGCCGCGGCGGCCAGAACTCTGCGGAACACTCTGCATTTCTCCTAACAGGTTGTGACGAACCGTTGAGCCGTCAGGCCGGCGCAGAACGACGAGCGGGCGGCCTGGTACTGCGACAACCGGCCGTCGGCGAACCAGGTCGAGTTGACGGGGAAGTCGAAGCTGCCGTCCGGGATGCCGTCCCAGCCGTACCGGAAATCGAGGTTTATGTAGGTGACGGCCTTGATCACCTGGCTGAGGTCGTGGCTGCCGGACGTGTTGGGGATGGGCCCGGAGTAGTTCGTCAGGCCGAAGAGCCGTTTCACCCACAGGTCGCCGCGTGCTGGTTCCAGACCGCGGGTGTCGGTGTCGGCGGTGAAGTTCATCAGCCCGGACTCCGACACGATCATCGGCTTGCCGTGGTCCTTGGCGAACTTCATCATCTTCAGGACGTTGCCGTCGTAATCCCAGTTCTTCCACACGGCGGCCGGGTTGCCCCAGCTGTCGGTGCCGATGTACGCGTTACGGCACTGCAGCGCGGCGACGTCGTAGTTCTGCGGCGGAGTGCCGTTGTACAGGTAGCCGTTGTCGTGGATCGGCAGGCACAACTCGTGGGCGAAGACCGAGACGCCGATCCAGTCGGTGACCGCGTCGCCCGGGTACATCTGCTCGTACTCGCCGCGTACCGGGTGGAACACGTAGGTGACGTTGTCCTGCCGCTTACGGCTGTCGATCAGCGCCTTGAGCCTGGCGAACGCCTGCTTGTACGAGTCGCAGGACGCCGTCGTGCAGTGGTAGAAGCCGGACACCTCGTAGTCGAGACGCAGGAAGAACCTCGCCCGCGGGTACGCGTTGACGAAGTCGGTCAGCTGGTTGAACCGGTCGGTGTGCTGTCCGGCCGCGAGCTCCGCGGTGACCTGCCGGGAGCGGGCCGCTTTGGCCTGTTCGTCGCCGCCGGTCCAGCCGGGCGGGTTGTCCTTCCAGGAGACGCCGATCTGGATCGCCTTGCCCTGCTGGGCGAGGAAGGTGGCGTAGTCACGGTGTCCGGAGTTGACCCAGGTACCGGACTTCACCTCGTAGTAGACGGAGCCGCCACTGGGCGCGGCGGCGAAGGACGTGTAGTCGTCCCACGCGGTTCTCGTGGACTGCCCGATGAACAACAGCCGGCCGTCCGTGGGGGCGAACGTCGCGGCCCCGGCCGGCGATTGCCCACCGACGAGGGCCGCTACCAGGACGCCGGCGGCGGCGAGACCGGCGAGTGAGTTGCGAGACATGCCGGTACCGTACGAACGGGTAGATGAACTTCGAAGTGTTTTCGAAACATCCCGTTCATTTACCAGCACCGCCCAACCCCGGTCCCTGGGGCTCTCGCCATGCCCGCCCGGCCCGCAGATCCCGGGCTGTCGCCGCTACCGCCCGGCCCGTGGGTCTCCGGGCGGTAGCCGTTACCGGCCGGGTCGCGGGTCTCCGGGCGGTAGCCGTTACCGGCCGGGTCGCGTGTTCCCCGGGCGGTCGCTGTAACCGGCTGGCCCGCGGGTCTCGGGCTCTCGCTGTGACCGGCCGGGCCGTGGATCAAGGGTGGGAGGTGGTCTCCTGTTCGTAGCGGCGGATCAAGGCGGCCAGGCGGATGATCGGGTCCAGGACGCGATCGGGCTTGCGGGACCGGAACAGCCGGCCGGTGCCGATTAGAGCGCGCTCGTCCTTCTCGACCGTGTTGAGCGCCCCGCGGCCGATGATTCCCTGGGCCAGCGCCCATTTCCGGAACTCCGGCGACGGCCTACTCGGAAAGACCATCCACGCGGTACGGGGGTTGCCGCCCAAGCGGTAGTCGAAGATGACGAACCGCACGCCGTCAAGCGTGCCCCCGAGCACCGACCAGGCTGCCGGGCTGGAGCTGAAATGGACCTGATGGCGCCATGTCTCCAGCAGTTCGGTGTCGACCTCGGTGAAGCTCCACCCGTCCCGGCGGCCAAGTGCGATCCGGTCGTCGAGCGGAGCCGCCGGGTCGGTGCCGCGGTCGCTGCGGACCAGAAACCCGCCGGTGACCGTCAGCAGCAGGCCCAGGCCGGCCAGGGCGCCACCCTTGAACTGGTTGGCGCGGCGCTGACCCGCCAGGTCCAGAGTCGTGCTGTCGCCGTCGGAGTAGGTGACGCACTCGTCACCCGCGCTCATCTCGCTGCCGCCGCAGTCGACCGAGTCGCTGAGCAGCCACAGGCCGCCGGAGACCAGCATCACCAGCCCCGCCACCAGGATGAACCACGATTGTCGACCCGCTCGCCGTTTGGCCATGACGTCCTCCCCGTGAAAACGGCCCCGGTGCCCGGAGCCGGGTCACCCTACCGGGACACGCCCCGGCCCGGATGCCCCGGACGATCAGGCGTCGCGGCGGGCGAAGCTGATCGCGCCCGCCGTCAGTGCCAGCAGCACATAGCCGGCCGTCACCGCAGCGGCGCCGCCCTGCGAGAGCAGGTACGGATGGTTGCCGCCGGCCAGTTGCGGGGTCAGGTTGGGCAGCAGGACCGAGGCGAGCCGCAACTGCCACACCGTCGGCAGGAAGTGGGCGAAGATCGGCGCCACCAGGACGAGCGCGCCGATGACGGTCAGGGCCGCGGCAGTGGACCGGACGACAGCACCCACCCCCATCGCCACCAGGCAGGTGACCGTGACGATCAGGGTCGCGCTGAGCACCGTCGGAATCGCATCGATCCACTGTGGCCATGGGTTGATCGGTTTCGGCCGGTCACCGAGCAGCAGCCGCGCGTCGGCGAACGCGAGCAGGGCGAACAGCGCGCCGCAGCCCAGCCCGACGAGCCCCGCGACCGTCGCCTTGGCGCCCAGCAGCAGGCGGCGCTGCGGCACCGCGAGCATCGCCGGGCCGATCGAACGGGTGGCGAACTCACTGGTGACCAGCATGGCGCCGATCGCGCCGACGAAGAACATCACGAACGGCATGGTCACCACGGTCGGATCGGCGGTCTCGAAGTTGGCCCGATCAGCCGGGGTGGCCGCGTCATACGCGCTCACCAGCATGAACAGGATCAGCGCGCCCAGCCCGGTGGCGGCAGTCCCGCCGGCCAGGAACGCCCACGTCGACCGGAGGCTGCGCACCTTCATCCACTCGGCGGCCACCGCGTCGGGCCAGGTGCGATCCATCAGTTCTGCTCCTTGTACTCGGTGGCTGAGCTGGTCATCTGGAGGTAGACGTCTTCGAGGGTGGCGCTGCGCGGGGTCAGCGCGTGGATCGGGATCGCGGCGGCCGCGGCGGCGTCACCGATCGCCGGAGCGTCCACACCCACCGCGACCAGATCGCCGTCAGTCGTCGCGCTGACCGTGGCGCCGAGCCGGGCCAGGACTCCGGTGAGCTCGGCCGGGCGCGGCGTGCGGACCAGGACGTCTCGCTCGAACCGGGCCCGCATCTCGGTCACCGACGTGTCCTCGATCAGCCGGCCCCTGCCGATGATCAGGACCCGGTCGACGGTGAGCGCCATCTCGCTCATCAGGTGGCTGGACAGCAGCACCGTGCGGCCCTCCGCGGCCAGCGACCGCAGCGTCGACCGGATCCACCTGATCCCGGCCGCGTCGAGACCGTTGACCGGCTCGTCGAGCAGGACCACCGCCGGATCGCCGAGCAGGGCGCCGGCGATGCCGAGCCGCTGGCGCATGCCGAGCGAGAACCCGCCGACCCGCTTGCGGGCCACGCTCTCGAGGCCGACCTGCTGGAGCACGGCGCACACCCGGTCGCGGCCGATGCCGTTGCTGCGGGCCAGGCAGGCCAGGTGGGTGAAGGCGCTGCGGCCCGGGTGGGCGGCGTCCGCGTCGAGGACCGCGCCGACCTCGTGCAGCGGCCGCCGGATCCGGTCGTAGCGCCGCCCGTTGATCAGGGCCTCGCCGGAGGTGGGCCGGTGCAGGCCGAGCATCATCCGCATCGTGGTGGACTTGCCCGCGCCGTTGGGCCCGAGGAATCCGGTCACCGCACCCGGGCGGACCTCGAAGGACAACCCGTCGACAGCCGTCGTCGGTCCATATCGCTTGGTCAGCTCCCGTAGCTCGATCATGCGTCCCATGGTGTCGGCCGGGGAAGGGTGCGCGAGTCTGACCGAGGTCGGAACCTCGGGTATGACCTGGGTCAGACGCGCTGCCGGGCCGCACCTGGATAGCTTGGGCGCGTGAAACGGATCCAGCACTCCGAGGTTCGCGGCAGGCTTGTCGACGCGGCTGCCGTCGTGGTGCTGACCTATCAGATCATCGCCGCGGCCCTCGACCCGCCGGGCCCGGCGTATGGCGGGCCAGTCGCGCTGGTGTGGCTGGCCGGCGCTGCGGCCGGGCTGCCTCTCGTGCTGCGGCGTCGCTGGCCGGCGCCGGTGTTCGCGGTCGTGACCACCGTCGCCGCGATCGCCACCGCCACCGGTGTCGTCGGCTTCGGCGTCATCTTCCTGGTCTGGATGCCGGTCGCGGTTGCGGCCTACAGCGCGGCTGCGGTGACCGCCTGGTCCCCGGCGCTGCTCCTGCTGGCGGCCGGGCTCGCCGCGCCCGCCGTGACGATTCCATGGCTCTACCTGCGCACCGGGGTCACACCCGCTTCCGCCCCACAGAGCGAGGCGCCACTGTGGTGGCAGGTGGAGACCGGCATCGCCGTCGTCGTCATCGCCCTCGCGTGGGCCGCCGGCCGGCTCGTCCTGTGGCGGCGCACGCTGCAGACCGAGGAGGCCTTGCGGATGGCTCGGGACGCGGTCGCCGACGAGAGGCTCCGGATCGCCCGCGAGCTGCACGACATCGTCGGGCACAGCCTGAGCCTGATCACGGTGAAGGCGACCGTCGCCAACCACCTGGCCGAGGAGAGACCCGCCGAGACGAGGGCCGCGTTGCAGACGATCGAGAAGACCAGCCGATCGGCGCTCACCGAGATCCGGCGGCTGCTCGACGTGCTGCGCGACGACGGCGAGCCAGCCGGCCTCACTCCCGCGCCAGGTGCCGCCGACCTTCCTGAGCTCGTGGAGCGGATGCGGTCCGCCGCGCTCCAGATCGATCTTGACCTTGATCTTGCCGGGGGTCTGCCGACGGCGGTCGGGCTCACCGTCTACCGCATCGTTCAGGAGTCTCTGACCAATGTGGTCAAACACTCCGGCGCGAGCCGCTGCCGGGTCGCGGTGCGGTCTCACAGAGGTGAGGTCCACATCGAGGTGACCGATGACGGGCAGGGGCAGGCGCCGTCCCGCCGGCGGCGCACCGGCCAGGGGCTGATCGGTATGCGCGAACGTGTTTCGATGTACGGCGGCCGGCTCGCCACCGGCGCCGATCCGGAAGGCGGGTTCCGGGTGACCGCCGTCATCCCCTACACACCGACCGAGGAGGACGCATGATCGCGGTCATTTCCGAGGTATCAGCCGAGGAGGGCCCGTGACCGCCGTCATTCCCTACACCGACCGAGGAGGACGCGTGATCGCGGTCATTCCCGACCTATCAGCTGAGGAGGACGCGTGACCGACGCCCAGCCCGCGCCGGACATCAGAGTGCTGCTCGCCGACGATCATCCGCTGATGCGGGAGAGTTTCCGGGCGCTGCTCGACGCCTCGCCGGGACTCACCACGGTCGGTGAGGCCGGCACCGGCGCCGAGGCCGTTCGCGAGGCCCGGCGCCTGCAACCCGACGTGATCCTGATGGACGTGCGGATGCCCGAGATGGACGGCATCGAGGCGACCCGGCAGATCTGCGCCGACCCGGACACCGCCGCCGTGCGGGTGCTCATCCTGACCACCTTCGACCTCGACGAGTATGTGTATGCCGCGCTTCAGGCCGGCGCCAGCGGCTTCCTGGTGAAGGACGCCACCGCCGCCGAGCTGCTCAGCGGCGTCCGGCTGGTGGCCGCGGGCGAGGCGCTGCTCGCGCCACGGGCCACCCGCCGGTTGATCGACGCTTTCACCGGAAGGTCCTCCTCTGGTGTGCCGTCCGGCCTCGAAACGATCACCGACCGGGAACGCGAGGTGCTGTCCCTGATCGCCGCTGGCCTATCCAACACCGAGATCGCCGAGCATCTGTACCTGGGCGTCGGCACTGTGAAGACGCACATCGGGCGCCTGCTGCACAAGCTGGCCGCCCGCGACCGCGCCCAGCTGGTGATCGCCGCCTACGAGTCGGGGCTGGTCACCGTCCGCGGCCGTCGAGACCTGAGGTGACCTACCCACGATCTTGTTGAATTCGGGCACACCCCTGTCTCGCGGAAATCTACAAGATCGCGGCGGGCAAACGTCTGCGCGGGGTAGCCGGCGTCGCCACATGGACCGGCGAGCAGTGCGCTCGTGACCTCACTCTTAATGTCTGATTGACGTAAACTTGGCTGAAGTGTCGGAATGCCCGCGGTGTCCCGATCGGGCCCGCGCGCACTTACTGTGCATCTGACATCAAGTTACCGTCGGCGCATGAACGAACTTCGATGGAAGTCGTCGCCGGTCCTCTTCCTCACCGCTCTCGATCTGGAGTACGAGGCCGTTCGCGATCAGCTCAGCGACATCAGGCGGAGCCCGTCGGTGTCGGGCACGAGGTTCGAGATCGGCGCACTGCCCGGAGGGGCCGGTGACGCGATCCTCGTCCTCACCGGCATGGGCAACCACTCCTCGGCGGTGATCACCGAGCGGGCCGTCAACTTCTTCAAGCCCGCGGCAGTTCTCCTCGTCGGAGTGGCCGGCCGGCTGAAGCCGAAGGTGAACCTGGGCGACGTCGTCGTGGCCACGCACGTCTACGCCTACCACGGCGCCGCGGCCCGGGCCGGTGGTCTCGTCTCCCGGCCCCGGGTCTGGGACATCGACCACGGCATCGAACAGGCTGCCCACCAGTTGAGCCGCCGATCCGAACGGGTGTCGCCGGACGCGCCGCGAGTGCACTTCGGGCCGGTCGCCTCGGGCGAGATCCTTCATGACGCGCCGGCATCGGACCCGCTGAGCTGGATCAGGAAGCACTACGAGGACGCGGTCGCCATCGAGATGGAGGCGGCCGGGGTCGCGAAAGCCGGCCAGCTCAACCGCATTGCAGGTGCGGTGATCCGCGGTGTCAGTGACCTCGCGGATGGCACGAAAGCGCAGACCGACGGAGCTGACTGGCAGTCTCGTGCGGCCCGGAACGCCGCAGTCTTCGCGACCGCCCTGGCAGCGGATCTGGCCAGTGACCGGCCTGCGGAGACAGCGGCGGCCGGTGCGGCGGAGCTGGCGGGTGACCGGCCTGCGGAGACAGCGGCGGCCGGTGCGGCGGAGCTGGCGGGTGACCGGCCCGCGGAGGCAGCGACGGCCGGTGCGGCGAGGCTGGCGGGTGACCGGCCTGCGGAGACAGCGGCGGCTGATGCGGACGAATCCACGATCCGCGTCCAGGTGAGCGGCGGCAGCCATGGCGCCGTGGCCGGGATCATCCATGGTGGAGTGCGCAACTCGCACCACCGTGGCGAACGGGGGTGGCCGTGAGCCAGGAGCCCGGCGCGAAGGTCCACACCGAGGGCGGCAGCCACGGCGCGGTGGCCGGCACCATTCACGGCGGCGTGCACAACTACCTGCTCCTCCCGCCACCGGACGCGTCGGCCGAGGAGAAGTTCGAATCGGCCCGCCGGTTCCTCGGATGCGGGCAGGCGACGACGGCCCGGCGGCTGCTCAACGAGGTGATCGCGGCAGATCCCGACGCGGGCGACGTCTGCTTCTACTGGCTTCTCGCCTTCTTCAGCGGGCGCACCTACGAGGAACTGTCAGCCGAGGACCGGGAACAGGTGTCGACCGAGCTCAAACGCATCATGGAGTTGCCGCGGGACAGATGGTCGGCCGGGATCGCCGTCATCGACCGCCTGGTGTCGGCCGGCCGGGCGCGGGCCGGTCAGCCAGCCGGGCCGACCGGCCTCGAGGCGGATCTCGACAGACTCCCCCGGGAGATCAACGCCGGGATCAGGCGGCACCTGGAACGGCTGATCCAGGGGTCCCTCAAGGACGAACTGTGGGACCAGGACGTCGAGCAGGCGAGGCTCGGCCAGAAAGCCGGCAACCGGGAGACGCGGGCCTGGAAGTTCTTCGAGCCCGACCCGAGACCGCCGAGGATCTGCCGGGTGCCCGGGCCCGATGTCACAGCATTCGGACGGCTGCTCCTCGCCGCCGCGGTGCTGTCCGCGATCGGGGCGCTGGGCACCCTGTCGTCACTGGTGGTGCGGCGATCCGACGACCCCGCTCTGCTCGCCCTGGCGGTCGCGGCAGTCGCGGCCGGGGTAACCGCGGCCCTCGGGGTCGAATGGCGCTATCGCAGCGACCGGTTGCGGGCTGCCGAGCAGGAACGCCGGACGATCCGTTCCAGCCGGAACGCCCTGCGCCCGGGTGGCTTCGCCGATCGGGTGAATCAGCTGTACCTCCGGCATCTCCGGCGGAACGCCCCCGCCGACGACCGGGACCGGGCCGACTGGCTGTCCGGCGCCTACGTCCCGCTGTGCCGTCTCCGCGACGATCTGGTGGAGGCCTATCGCGAGCAGCGGATCGGCGCCGACGAGATCGAGTGGCTCATCCGGTTCCAGGTGAAGGATCTGCGGGGACGATGGCTGAACGGGGAGGCCCTCGATCCGCGCCGCACTGTGCCGGCCGGTCTGCCGCTCGGCGTCCTGACCGGCATCGTCGTCTCAGCCGCCGGCCTGATCTGGGCGGCGCAGTCCGCGTTCCGGGCGGAGGCCGCTCTCACCTTCGGCGCCCTTCTGGCGTTCGCGTTCGCCGGTGTGGTGCTGGTGGTGCACGGCATCCGGATCATGGCGGAGGTGAAGTTCGCCCGCGCCGCCGGTTTCGACCGGGAGTTGCGGCTCGACCGGTACGGGGTCGAGTACCGGCGCTGGCAGCAGGTGCTGGCGGACCGGCCGGCGGAGATGGAGATGGCCCAGTGGCTCGACTGCGACAGGCGGCTCCTGCTCGACATGGCACTCCGGAAATACCGGCTGAAGTGGAGTGACATCCACGCGTACGCCTCGCTGGAGGCACATGGCGGCAACAGTCGCAAGGCGCGGGTGCCGAACGGCCCCTGGCGGTACAAGCGGTACCAGATGCTGGTCTTCCTGCTCACCCCGGACGGGGTCCGCCAGCTCACCACCGAGCTGAACTTCGAGAAGGCGACGTTCCGCCACTGGGAACGCACCAACTATCGCTACGACGCGGTCGCCGCCGTCCACGTGTCGGTGCGTGACGACGAGGCGAGTGAGTTCCATCTGCTCCTCGTCAACGGCACCGACATCCAGGTCGACGTGACCGAGTACGGACGTCCGGGCGCCGGCGAGGACAAGCAGGTGCTCGCCGACGCGGCCGAGGACGTCAGCGGACTGCGGCACACCCTGTTCGTCCTGGAGGGTGTCGCGGCCGAGGGCCGGAGCTGGTGGGACGGCCCCGCGTATCGGCGTGCGACGGATGTCATCGGCTGAGGCCGGACGACCTTCGTGGGCCGCGGTGGTTTCGGACGTTCCGGCCCGGCCGAGGGGACGAGCCGACATCATGATCTCGGGCCTTGCCGGCCGCGCACGGCCGGAAAGGTGTTCGATCATGAGCTGGGTCCACCGCGTCGCCCCGAGGCTGGTAGCGGCGTTCGCCGTACCACTGGTGGTGCTGTGCATCGTCGGTGCTCTGGCCTATCGGAACACCGGCACGCTGGAGACGAACAGCGGTCAGGTGGTGCACACCTACCAGGTGCTGGAGGGGCTGGAACGGATCACCGGGGCGCTCAAGGACGCGGAGACCGGCCAGCGCGGCTATCTGATCACCGGTGAGGAGACGTATCTCGCGCCGTACACCGCGGCGTCCGAAGCGGTCACCGGGCTGATCGACGACGTCGCGAAACTCACCGCTGACAATCCGCAGCAGCAGGACCGCATCGGGCAGCTCCGGCCGCTGGTGCAGGCCAAGTTCGACGAGCTGGCGGAGACGATCGGGCTGCGCCGGACCGCCGGGTTCGCGGCTGCGCGGGACGTGGTGCTGACCAACAAGGGCAAGGCGGTCATGGACGAGATCCGGACCGTGCTGAGCGACCTGGGACAGGCGGAGTCCAGCCTGCTCACGGTGCGGGCGGCCTCGACCGCGGACACTGCCGACACCTCCCGGACGGCGGTCATCGCCGGTGTCCTGGTGGCCGCTCTTCTCGTGGTGCTCCTCGCCTGGCTGCTGGCCCGCAGCATCCTCCAGCCACTGGCCCGGCTGACCGGGCGGCTGGCGGAGATCGCCGACGGCGAAGGCGACCTGACGAACCGGGTCGACGAGTCCCGGCGGGACGAGTTCGGCACGCTCGGAGCGACGTTCAACAGGTTCGTGGCGAAACTGGCGGCCATCATCGCGCAGATCGGCGAGCAGGCGACCTCCCTGGCCGCGGCGAGCGAACAGTTGTCGGCCGGTACCCGGCACATCGCCGGCTCCGCCGAGCAGACCTCCCGCGAGGTCGGCGGTGTCGCCGGGTCCACCGAGGCGATGAGCAGCGCCCTGGCCACCGTGGCCGCGGGGGCGGAGGAGATGGGCGCCTCGATCCGGGAGATCGCCACCAGCACGTCCGACGCCAGTCAGGCCGGCGTCGAGGCGGTACGTGTCGCGGAGGAGGCGAGCCGGACCGTCATGACGCTCGGCCAGTCCTCGGCCGAGATCACCAACGTGGTCAACCTGATCACCGCCATCGCCGAGCAGACCAACCTGCTCGCCCTCAACGCCACCATCGAGGCGGCCCGCGCCGGGGAGTCCGGCAAGGGTTTCGCCGTGGTCGCCAGCGAGGTCAAGGACCTCGCCCAGGAGACCGCACGGGCCACCGAGGACATCAGCAAGCGCGTCATGGACATCCAGCGCAGCGCGTCCGCCACGAGCGAGGCGATCAGCCGGGTGACGGAGATCGTCGCCCGGGTCAACGACTACCAGACCACCATCGCGTCGGCGGTCGAGGAGCAGACCGCGACCACCTCCGAGATGTCCCGCAATGTCACCGAGGCGTCCTCCAGCAGCCGTGAAGTCTCGAACAGCCTGTCCACCGTCTCCTCAGCGGTGGCCGAGACCTCGACGGCGATCATCTCCTCGGAGCAGGCGGTGGCCGAGCTCGCCCGGATGAGCGGAACCCTCCATGGCCTGGTCGGCCAGTTCAAGTACTAGCGACGCCACTGGGCGGACGGGATCAGGGGGAGTGCGGCCGGGCGTTCGACGGTGGTGGTCAGGGTGATCCGGCGGCCGGAAGTGGCCGATTCGAGCAGGGCCGTCATGGCGTCCAGCACGTGCAGGGCCAGCGCGCCGCTCGCCCGTGGCTGAGCGGACGTCAGCATGTCGAGCAGGCCGATGCCGCGGGAGGCGTCGGCGTAGCCGGCCGACGGGGGAAGGGTCTGCCAGCCGGCGCCGTCCAGCGGGAACAGGCGTACGTCGCCGCTGAAGTGGTTGGGGTCGGGGACCTCGATGGTTCCGGTTTCGCCGTGCACCTCGATCGGGGCGGCCGTCGTCCGGACCGCGTCGAAACTCGTCGTGATCGTCGACAGGGCGCCGCCCGCATGGTGCAGCACCCCTGTCACGTGGGTGTCGACCTCGACCGGGATGCGTTCGCCGGCGCGCGGCCCGTCGCCGATCACACGGGAGCCGCGCAGGCGGGAGGCGGCGCCGGTGACGGCCTCGATCGGGCCGAGCAGGTGGACCAGCGCGGTCAGGTAGTACGGGCCCATGTCCAGCAGCGGCCCACCGCCGGGCCGGTAGTAGAAGTCGGGCTGGTGATGCCACCGTTCGTGCCCGGGTGTGGCCATCACCGCGACCGCCGACAGTGGACGCCCGATGACGCCGGCGTCGACGGCTGCGCGGGCGGTCTGCACCCCGGTGCCGAGGACCGTGTCGGGGGCGCACCCGATCGTCACACCGTGTGATGCGGCCTGGTCGAGCAGGGTTCGCGCGGTGGACATCTCGGAGGTGAGCGGCTTCTCCCCGTACACCTGCCTGGTTTTGGAAACGGCGGCGGACGCGATCGAAGCATGCGCGGCCGGGACGGTGAGGTTGAGGATCGTCGCGATGCTGTCGTCGTTCAACAGGTCGCCGACCGGCAGGGCGCGGCAGCCGGGGATGCCGTCGGCGGTCTTCGCCGCCCGCGCGGCGTCGAGGTCGGCGACCGCCGCGATGGTCACCGCAGGATGGTCACGCAGGGTTTCCAGGTAGGCGCCGGAGATCCATCCGGCGCCTACGATGCCGATGCGGTGCGGCTCGCCCACAGCATGCCCCTTTCGATGACGGTACGGACGGACGCGTTCCGCAGAACGTCGAGGCTGTGCCCGGGTGTCGTGACGACGATGCGGCCGGCGCCCCACCGCCTGGTCCAGATCGCCGGCGAGGTGATCGGCCGGTGCCACGGATGCCACGGCTGGACCGGGTGGGTGGTGGTGGCGAGGACGTCGACGAGGTCGTCGTGCAGCACCCAGTACTGCTCGGTGGTAAGGGTGAAATCGGTCAGCCCGGCGGTGATCGGGTGGTCGCGACCGAGCTCGGTGATCTCCACGGTGTGGGTGAGGAAGTTGTCGGTCTCGTCGCCGGCCCGGCAGGTGGGTTCCTTGCCGGGGTGGGTGGCGAACTGTCCGCCGACCAGTTGCAGGTAGTCCGACGAGGCGCGGAAGGAGTCGGCGATGCCGCCGTGCCAGCCGGTGAAACCGGTGCCGGCGGCCACCGCCGCCCGCAGCCCGGCCAGTGCCTCCGGACCGATCGACGACATGGTCACGCACTGCACGATGAGATCGGTCTCGGACATGACCGCCGGGTCGGCGTAGATCTCAGGGGAGTCGTGGACGGTGATGCCGAAGCCGTGCTGTTTCAGGAACGGGAGGAAGAGTTCGGTGGCTTCAACGGGGCGGTGACCGTCCCAGCCGCCGCGGACCACCAGAGCTTCAGCCAATTTCGCCCACCTCGATGACAGGGTTGGTCAACGTGCCGAGTTCCGCCGACGTTATCTCGACCGTGTCGCCGGGGCGTACCGAGAAATCCACGTCCGGCACCATGCCGGTGCCGGTCAGCAGCACCGCGCCGGCCGGGAAACTCAGGGCGCGGAACAGCCAGCCGGCCAGATCCTCGAAGCTGCGGGCCATCGCCGAGGTGGAGGTCGTCGCGGCGTAGGCGGTCCGGCCGTCGCGCAGCACCCGCAGCCCGATGTCGAACGGGCCGGGGCCGGCCGACCAGATCGGCACGATCGCCGGGCCCACCGCGCAGGCCCGATCGTAGATCTTGGCCTGGGGCAGGTAGAGCGGGTTCTCGCCCTCGATCGACCGGCTGCTCATGTCGTTGCCCAGGGTGTAGCCGAACACCTCGCCGGCCGCGTTGAGGACCAGGCCGACCTCGGCTTCGGGCACGTCCCAGCCGGAGTCGGCGCGGATCCCGACCGCCTCGCCGTCGCCGACGACCCGCCACGGGCTGGCCTTGAAGAAGATTTCCGGCCGTTCACCCGTGTAGACGTGTTCGTAGAGCGACCCGTGCCCGGACTCCTCCCGACGCCCGTCACGGCTGCGCCGGTAGGTCACCCCGGCCGCCCAGACCTCCTGCCGGTCGAGGGGCGGGAGGGTGGGCCCGGGCCGGAACCGGACCCGGGAGGCGGCCTCGACGGCGGCTCGCGCCCGGTCCACCGGCATGGCGAGCAGATCGGCGAGCGTGTGATCGATTTCGGCCCATGCGCCGTCGTGGCACACAGCCCAGCCGTCCCGCAGGTGGTGGAGAGAGATCGGCACGTGACCCTCCGTTAATCTGTGGTGGAGATCGAAAGGACCTTCGACGTGGCCCGTGTGGTACCGGCGGTCATCCGCGCGCTCGACATCCTCGAACTGTTCCTGGACCGGCCCGATATGTCGGCCCGTGAGGTGATCGAGCGGCTGGACCTGCCCCGGACCACCGTGCACGAGCTGCTGGTCACCCTGGTGGAGCGGTCGTATCTGGTCGCCGTCCCGGGGCAGCCGGTGCGGTACCGGCTGGGGATGCCGTTGTTCCAGCTCGGTTCGGCCTTCGCCGGGCGGCTCGACCTGGTCCGGGAGGCGCAGAGCGTCGCGCGGGACGTGGCCGCCGAGTGCGACGAGGCGGTGCACGTGGCCGTGCTCGACGGCGCCGACGTGGTCTATCTGGTCAAAGTGGACAGCACGCATCCGGTCCGGATGGTCTCCGGGGTGGGGCTGCGGCTGCCCGCGCACTGCACCGCGGTCGGCAAGGTCCTGCTCGCCGGCCTGGACCGGGCGGGCCTGAACGCCGTGCTGGCCGCCGGCCCGCTGGCCGGTATGACGCCGGACAGCATCACCGACCCGGAGCGGCTGCGCGCCGAGCTCGACCGGGTGCGGGCCGAGGGCCTCGCGGTCGACATGGGCGAATCGGACAGCGCCATGCGCTGTGTCGCCGCGGCCGTCCGGGACCACTCGGGCGCCGCCGTCGCCGCGATGAGCGTCTCCGCGCCGATCATCAGGTGGACGGCGCAGGTCCAGCCGCGGTGGACCGAGCTGGCGCGCGCCGGTGCGGCGTCGCTGTCGGCCCGGATGGGATATCAGCGCCGATAACGCGCTTCGAAACATTGACACCTCTTGTGGGTCTGTCCTAGCGTCGCGTCCACCCGATACGGTATATCGAACCACGTTCGAGATTTCGAACAAAGGGGTGAGTGGCGATGGACAGTCCGGTCTGGTCGCGGCGCGGCTTTCTGGGGATGGGCGTAGGGGTGCTCGGCGCGGCCGGACTGGCCGCGTGCGGGGACGACGGCTCGGCCCCGAAAGCGCAGGTGGCCGATGTGCCGAAGGAACTGGTCGACGCGGCGGCGGCGCTGAAGGGCTCCGCGATGGGGCTGCTGTCGCAGAAGCTCTACTCGACGGCGGCCAACGACGCCCTCGACGCCTCGGTCAAGAAATTCGCCGAGGCCACCGGCACCACGATCGAGAACAGCCTGGTCCAGGCGGACGCCGGGGACGTGGTCGCCAAGATCGACGCCGAGGTCAAGGGCGGCGTGGCCCGCGACCTGGCGTTCATGACCGACTCCCGGTTCGTCGCCCAGTTCCACGCGCTCGGTGACCTGGAGGACGTGACCGACATCGTCACGGCCCTGACCGCGAAGTACGGCGAACCCTGCGCCGAGGCCAAGAACTTCTGCGTCTTCGACGGCAAGTGGTTCGCCATCCCGTACCACTTCATCGGCATCGGATCCTTCCTGCGCAAGGACTGGATGACGGAGAAGGGCATCACGCCGAAGGACGTCTACACCTGGGAGGAACTGCGCGACCTGTGCCTGGCCATCTCCGACCCGGGCAAACGGCGCTTCGGCTGGGGCATGACGGTCAACCGCTCCGGCGACGGCAACGGCATGATCGAGGCGCTGATCAACTCCTACGGCGGGGCGATCGCCTCCAACGACGGCCGCAAGGTCACCTTCGACACCCCGGAGACGGTCCAGGCGGTCACCTTCCTCGGTGACATCTACACCAATCCGAAGTACAAATCGATGCTCCCACCCGGGGTGGACAGCTGGACCGACACCAGCAACAACGAGAACTGGCTGGCCGGCGTGCTCGGCTACACCCGCAACAGCTTCAGCGTCTACGCCGACTCCAAGACCAAGAAGAATCCGGTGTACGGCAACACGCACGTCTTCTCCGACTGCATCGGCCCGGCCACCGACAAATCGCTGCTGCTCGGCCAGTCCCAGGGGTTCGTCGTCTTCAAGGGCGCCAAGAACGCCGCCCTGGCCAAACTCCTCGCCCAGTACCTGATCACCGCGCCGGCCCTGGTCGGCGTGGCCAAGGAGGCGCCCGGCCTGGCCATGCCGGCCTGGGCGAAGGTGTGGGACGCCGACCCGTTCTTCGCGAGCGGCGACCCGGCGTTCCCGATGCTGCGCAACATGTCCCAGCAGCCGCTGCCACTGCCCACCAAGAACGGCCTGTCGTTCCCGCAGAAGGCCAGCGCCGGCCAGCAGGCGGTGGTCGCCGCCTACGTGCTCACCGACATGATGCAGCAGGTCGTGCAGGGTGCGGCGCCCGCGCAGGCGGTCAAGGACGCGCACGCCAAGATGGTGCAGATCTTCACCCAGCAGGGGCTGCCACAGTGAGCTCGACTCGCACCACGCCGGCCCCGGTGGTGAAGGGGACGTCACCACCGGGGCCCGGCTCACTCACCGGAGTCCAGCGGCGGCTGGGCCGGGACTGGCGGCTTGCGGTGCTGTTCCTCGCCCCGACCGCCCTGCTGGTGGGTGTGCTCGTGCTGGTCCCGATCCTCCAGTCGATGATCACCAGCACCACCGTGCGGCACGGCGCGGACACCGTCTTCGTCGGCCTGGACAACTACCGTGCGCTCGTCGGCGACAAGCAGTTCCGTACCGGCGTGGTGAACTCGTTCGTCTTCACCGCGTACGCCGAGGTGTTCAAGGTCGTCCTGGGCCTGTCCGCGGCTCTGCTGCTGCACCGGCTGCGCCGCGGGCGGGCCCTGCTGATCGGGTTGCTGCTGGTGCCGTGGGTGGTGCCGACCGTGGTCACCGCGTTCAGCTGGCGTGCGCTGCTCGACCCGATCTTCGGCAGCGTCAACAACCTGCTCACCGCCTCCGGGATCGGCCCGCTGCTGGCGAGCCTGCACCTGGTCGACAGCTGGCCGGCCGGCTGGCTGTCCGACCCGTCGCTGGCCATGCCGTCGGTGATCCTGGTCAACGTGTGGAAGGGCGTGCCGTTCTTCACCGTCTGCTTCCTCGCCGGCCTCAAGTCGATCCCGGCCGACCTGTACGAGGCGGCGACCATCGACGGCGCCTCGACCTGGCAGCAGTTCCGGCACGTCACCCTGCCCGGGCTACGGCACGTGATCACCGTGACGGTGACCCTGTCGTCGATCTGGACGTTCAACAACTTCGACCTGATCTGGCTGCTCACCCAGGGCGGCCCGGGCGACGTGACCGCGCCGTACGTGCTGGTCGCCTACTCGAAGGCGATCCTCCAGCTCCAGTACGGCGCCGGGGCGGCGGTCACCCTGGTCATGCTGCCGATCATCGCCGGACTGGTGTTCCTGCTGGTCCGCCTGCTGCGGGAGGACTCCGGCAACCGGCCGCCGCGATGGACCGGCCCGACCCGCCGCGCCGTGCCCTGGGTGATCACCGGGCTGGTCACCGGCCTGCTCCTCTGGGCGTCCCCGGAGATCTTCTGGAAGGCGGCCCTGGTCCTGGCGGTGATCCTGCTGATCGCCGCGGTCGTGTCCCGGACCGGCACGTGGATCGCGCTGGCCGGGCTGCTGGCCTTCGTGCTCGGCCCGATGTACTGGATCTTCGTGACCGCGTTCAAGTCGGAGACCCAGGTCGTGATGCGCGACAACGACCTGTGGCCGACCCCGTGGACGCTCGAGCAGTTCAGCGGCCTGTTCACCAACCAGCCGTTCGGCCGCTGGTACCTCAACACGATCATGGTGTCGGCGGCGTCCACCGCGGTGGCCCTGCTCTGCGCCGCCCTCGGCGGATACGCGCTGGCCCGGCTGCGGTTCCGCGGCGCGCAAGGGTTCACCGTCACGGTGCTGCTCACCTACGTGATGCCCGGCGCGCTGCTGTTCATCCCGCTCTACCAGCTGCTCATCGAGACCCGGCTGACCGACTCGCTGTGGTCGCTGGTGGTGACCTACCCGACGTTCACGCTGCCGTTCGCCACCTGGCTGCTGACCGGCTACTTCGCGTCGATCCCGGTCGACCTGGAGGAGGCGGCACTGGTCGACGGCAGCACCCGGATCCAGGCGTTCCGCCGGGTGGTGCTGCCGCTGGCCAAACCGGGTCTGCTGGCGGTCGCGCTGTTCACGCTGACCAACGCGTGGAACGAGTTCCTCTTCGCGTTCGTGTTCATCACCAAGGACGAGTACAAGACGCTGCCGGTCGGGATGCAGTCGATGATCGCCGGCGACGTCGTCCCGCAGGGCCAGCTCGCCGCGGCGTCACTGCTGGTCAGCATCCCGGTCGTGGTCATGTATGCCTTCGGCCAGCGCTTCCTCACCGAAGGGCTCACCGCCGGGGCGGTCAAAGGATGAGATCAACTTCCCGGTTTCCAGTACGGCGTACGCAGCCCCGTGCCGACCCGGGCGGTGAACAGCCGGCCGGACAGCGGATGACGGGCCAGGCCGGCGGGGGAGAGGTCCTGGGTGGCCGTGGTGATGACCAGCACGTCCAGATCCGGCCCGGCGAACGCGACGCTGGACGTGTGCGGCGCGTCCACCTCGACGATCGCGAGCAACTCGCCCTCGGGCGAACGGCGCTCGACCCGGCCCCCGCCCCACACGGCCAGCCACAGGTCGCCGCCGCCGTCCACGCACAGCCCGTCCGGATGCCCGTCGTCGACGGTGAACAGCACCGACCGGCCGCCGTCGGGATAGTCACGGACGTAGACCGTCCGGCGGAGCGTGTCGACGCTGTAGAAACGGTCACCGGCCGGGCTCCAGGCCAGCCCGTTGGACAGCGTCAGGTCGTCGTCGATCGTGGCGCACCCGCCGCCCTCGAACCGGACCAGCACCTCCCGCCCGTTGCCGAGACTGCCGACCAGGAACCGGCCGGACGGGTCGACCGCGCCGTCGTTCAACCGCCCCGGCGCGCCCTCCGGCAGCACCCGCGCGAGCGGCGTACGCCGGCCGTCCGGGTGCACCCGGGTCAGCGTCTCCCGTTCGGCGACCAGCAGGTCACCGCTCTCGGCGACCGCGACGGCGCCGACACTGCCCTCGAACGACAGCGTCCGGACCGGCTCGATCCGGTCGCCGAGCAGCCGGCCCTCGTGCACGTGGCCGGCCATGATGTCGACCCACAGCAGCCGTTGCCGGCCGGCGTCCCACACCGGCCCCTCACCGAGGAAGTAGCCGGCGCCGGTCGCCACCCGCGCGGTGTGTCGCTTGATCATGGGCGCTCCGTTGCGAAGTCGTGTCAGTCGATGACAGCGTATTGATTCCGGAGGTCGAGATGCAGCCGAGACGCAGCGCGCAGTGGTACGCCGGTGGCGACCGCAACAGCTACATCCATCGGGCCTGGATGCGTCGCGGGCTGCCGGCCGACGCGTTCGACGGCCGCCCGCACATCGCGATGGCCAACACCGCCTCCGACCTGACCCCGTGCAACTCCCACCTCGACGAGGTGGCGCGCAGTGTCGCCGCCGGCATCCAGCAGGCCGGCGGCATCCCGCTCAACCTGCCCGTCGTGTCGATCGGCGAGACACAGGTCCGGCCGACCGCGATGCTGTGGCGCAACATGGCCGCGATGGCGATCGAGGAGATGCTGCGGGCCAACCCGATCGACGGCGTGGTGCTGCTCGGCGGCTGCGACAAGACGATCCCGGCGCTGCTGATGGCGGCCGCCTCGGTCGACCTGCCGGCCGTCGTGGTGCCCGGCGGCCCGATGCTGACCGGCACGTTCCGTGGTGTGCCGCTCGGCTGCGGCACCGACGTGTGGAAACTCTCCGAGGAGGTCCGCGCCGGGACACTCAGCGCCGCCGAGTTCCAGCGTTCCGAATCGTCGATGATCAGGAGCAAGGGCCACTGCAACACGATGGGTACGGCGTCCACGATGGGCCTGCTCGCCGAGGTGCTCGGGATGACCCTGCCCGGTATCGCCGGCACGCCCGCGCCGGACAGCCGCCTGCTCGAGGCCGCCCACGCGACCGGGGTCCTCGCCGTCGAACTCGCCGACCGGCAGCGACGGCCCAGCGACGTGATGACCAGGGCCTCGTTCCTCAACGCGATCGTCGCGCTCGCCGCCCTCGGCGGTTCCACCAACGCCGTCGTGCACCTGCTCGCCATCGCCGGACGGCTCGGGGTGCGGCTCACCCAGGACGACTTCGACACCACCGGGGCCGGAGTGCCGCTGCTGGCCGACCTGCTGCCGGCCGGCCGGTTCCTGATGGACGACCTGTACCGGGCCGGCGGTCTGCACGCGGTCCTCGCCGAGGTCCGTGACCTGCTCGACCCGGCCGCGATCACGGTCACCGGGCAGCCGCTGGTCGACTGTCTGGCCGACGCGCGAGTCTACGACCGGGAGGTGATCCGGCCCCGCGCCGAGCCGTTGCGCCCGCACGCCGGGATCGCGGTGCTCTACGGCAACCTCGCCCCGGACGGCGCGGTCGTCAAACCCGCCGCCGCGTCACCCCACCTGCTGCGGCATCGCGGGCCGGCCGTCGTCTTCGACTCCGTCGAGGACCTGCACGCCCGGCTCGACGATCCGGACCTCGACGTCACCGCCGACTCGGTGCTGGTGCTGCGCGGGTGCGGGCCGAAGGGCTATCCGGGCATGCCCGAGGTGTCCAACATGCCGTTGCCGGCGAAACTGCTGGAACAGGGGGTACGCGACATGGTGCGCATCTGCGACGGGCGGATGTCGGGTACGGCGTACGGCACCGTGGTCCTGCATGTGACGCCCGAGGCCGCGGCGGGTGGGCCGCTCGCGAAGGTCCGCACCGGCGACCTGATCGTCCTGGATGTCGCCGGCCGGCGTCTCGACGCGGACGTCCCGGCCGACGAGTGGGCGGCCCGCGAGCCGTCGCCGGAGGCGGCGAAAGCCTACGCGGCGCCGGCGCGCGGCTGGGAACGTCTCTACGTCGACACCGTCGGTCAGGCGAACACCGGCGCCGACTGCGACTTCCTGCTCGGCTCCAGCGGCGACCGGGTGTCCCGTGAATCCCACTGAGCGGCGCCGCCGGCCGGCATGACGAACTTGTAGCCGACCTGCCGGACCGTGCCGATCATCGTCTCGCAGCGCGGCCCGAGCTTGGCCCGCAGGCGCCGCACGTGCACGTCGACCGTGCGGGTGCCGCCGAAGTAGTCGTAGCCCCAGACCTCGCGCAGCAGCTGGTCGCGGCTGAACACCCGGCCGGGGTGCTGGGCGAGGTACTTGAGGAGCTCGAACTCCTTGTACGTCAGCGCCAGCGACTCGCCGCCGAGCCGGGTCGTGTAGCTGTGCGGGTCGATGGTCAGGTCGCCGATGTGGATCATGTCGTCGCCCGAGGTGCTCTCCAGCCCGTTGCGGGCCACCAGCATGGTCAGGCGGGCCGCCACCTCGGCCGGGCCGGCGGTGGTCAGCACGAAGTCGTCGATGCACCAGTCGGCGCCGACCGCGGCCAGCCCCGACTCGCGCAGCAGCGCGATCAGCGGAACGTTGAGCCCTTTCGCGCGCAGCGCCCGGCAGACCGCGCGGGCCTGGCTGAGCTGCGTGCCCGCGTCGACCAGGATCGCGGTCAGGTTGGGGTCGCGGTTGACCTCGGCGCCCTTGTCCAGCGGCGCGACCTGGACGGCGAACGGCAGCAGGTCCAGTGCGGGCAGCACATCGACATGGTCATCGGTCAGCAGGAGAAGCTTCACACCCTGCTCCTTTCACGACGAGTCACCCGGCACGAATCCAGCGTCGTACCTGGCCGTCACGCTAAACGCGAACTGTTTCCACCTGATATCGCGCCGGTTCCGCGCGCCCCGGATCACACCCGCTTGCGGAGTCCGGCGGGACAGGTGTGTTCGAACTCAACGAGATCGCGGAGGGTGGGGAGGCAGGGGAGCGCCTTAGCCTGTCAGCGTGGACGACGAGAACCCATCGATCCGGATCGGCCTGGCGCTCGGTGGCGGCGCGGTGCGGGGCGCGGCCCACATCGGTGTGCTCGACGTTCTGGAGCGGGCCGGGCTGCGGCCCGCGATCATCACCGGGACCAGTGCCGGCGCGCTGGTCGGTGGTCTGTATGCGAGCGGGATGAGCCCGGCCGGGATCGCCGAGCTGGCGCAGACCCTGCGCTGGGCCCGGCTGGTGCGGCCGGCCCGGACCCGTAAGGCGCTGTTCGAGACGTCGAAACTGGGGCTGTTCCTGGAGACCGCGTTCGGTGGCGCCGACTTCGAGGACCTGCGGCGGCCGTTCGCCGCGGTCGCCTGTGACCTGACCACCGGGCGGGAGGTGGTGATGCGGTCCGGGCCGGTCGCGAGCGCGGTGCTGGCCAGCGCGGCCATCCCCGGCGTGTTCCCGCCCGTCGAGCGCGACGGCCACCTGCTCGTCGACGGCGGCCTGGTCAACATGGTGCCGGCGGCGCTGGCCCGCCGGATGGGGGCGGACATCGTGATCGCGGTCGACGTGTCCGGCCCACTGCCACGCCGCCCGCCGTCGACGGTGCTGCACATCCTGGTGGCGGTCAGCACCCTCCAGCCCGGCGGCGCCGGCTCGCTCGAGGAGGACGCCGACCTGGTGCTGACCCCGGAGGTCGACGAGTACGCGTTCTGGGAACTGAACCGGATCCCGGAGTTCGAGGAGCTCGGCCGGGAGGCGGCCGACAGGGCGCTGCCGGTGATCCGCGCGCTGGTCGCGGCAGCCGAGGCCCGCCGCGACTGGCAGCAGGACAAATGAGCCGGGCCTGGGTGAACGGGGCCGGGGATCTCTGAGACGCTTGGCTCATGAAGGTTCTGTCCATCCAGTCGGCGGTGGCCCACGGGCATGTCGGCAACTCCGCGGCCGTGTTCCCGTTGCAGCGCATCGGGGTCGAGGTCGTCCCGGTCTACACGGTCAACTTCTCCAACCACACCGGGTACGGCGCGTGGCGCGGTCCGCTCATCCCGCCGCCGGACGTGGCCGAGATTCTGCTCGGTGTCGAGGAGCGTGGCGTGTTCCCGCAGGTCGACGCGGTGCTGTCCGGATATCAGGGTGGGGTGGGCATCGCTGACGTCATCATCGACGCGGTGGGCCGGGTGAAGGCCGCGAACCCGGCGGCGGTCTACGCCTGCGACCCGGTCATGGGCAACGCAAAGTCGGGGTGTTTCGTCGCGCCGGAGATCCCGGTGCTGCTGCGTGACAAGGTCGTGCCGGTGGCCGACATCATCACGCCCAACCAGTTCGAGCTGGGGTTCCTGACCGGCACCGAGCCGGCCGGCCTGGACTCGACGCTGGCGTCGGCCGACCTGGCCCGGGCCATGGGGCCGTCGACGGTGCTGGTCACGAGTGTGGAGCGGCCGGACCGGGCCGAGGGCACGATCGAGATGCTGGTCGTGGACCCGGCGGGGGCGTGGATCGTGAGCACCCCGCATCTGCCGTTCAAGGCGAACGGGTCGGGGGACGTCACGGCGGCCCTGTTCACCGCGCACTACGTGACGACAGGTGATGCGGCGGCCGCGCTGGAACGTACCGCCTCCAGCGTCTTTGATCTGATCGATCTGACCTTCCGGTCCGGGGAGCGTGAGCTGCGGCTGGTGCAGGCGCAGGAGTTCTTTGCGAATCCGCGGTTGCAGTTCAGCGCCGAGAAGGTGCGCTGACCGGGTTCCATAAGGCCGGTATCCGGGGCATTTTGAATTATTGACAGAGGTAAATGTCTGATGGGACGGTGCCTACGCCAGAGACATCCGGCGTAGGCGTGCCGTCGACCCGTCACGCCTCGCCGCCATCTGGGCGGCGGGCCGAAAACGGGCTGCCGCCCCGCAGTGAGGGGAACCTTCATGCGTTTTCGACGGGCATTAGCAATCGGCGCCACCACCCTCGCGGCCCTCGCCGGCGTCCTGTCCGGGCCCGCCGCGCCGGCCCAGGCGGCCGCCCCGGCCCCGACCGCCGTCGCGGTGACGCTCGCCAACACCATCGCGCTGAGCAACTGCTCGGCGTCGCTCGTCCGGTTCCCCTCCTCGATCAGCACCGACAGCGCGATGATGCTCACCAACGGGCACTGCTACGAGGGCGGGTTCATCGCCGCCGGCCGGGTCATCCAGAACGTCTCCAGCACCCGCACCGGCACCCTGCTCAACAGCTCCGGCGGCTCGGTGGTCCGGGTCCGCGCCAACCGGGTGATCTACGCGACGATGACCGGCAACGACGTCGCCCTCTACCGGCTCAACACCACGTTCGGGGCACTGTCCTCGTCGTACGGGGCCGTCCCGCTGACCATCTCGGCCGCGCACCCGACCGCCGGCACCGGCATCGGCATCCCGTCCGGCTACTGGAAGCGGGTCTGGAACTGCTCCATCGACGGTTTCGTGAACACGCTGCGCGAGGACACCTGGACCTGGAAGGACTCGATCCGCTACAACGCCGGCTGCGACACCATCGGCGGCACCTCCGGCTCGCCGATCGTCAGCACCGTCACCGGTGAGCTGATCGGCATCAACAACACCGGCAACGAGTCAGGTGGCCGCTGCACGCTGAACAACCCGTGCGAGGTCGACGCGGCCGGCAACGTGACGGTCCTGTCCGGACGCAGCTACGGCCAGCAGACCTACTGGTTCACCACCTGCCTCAACTCCAGCCGCACCATCGACCTGACGGTCTCCGGCTGCCTGCTCACCAAACCCTGACGGCGGCGCCCGGGGCGGCTCCGGCCGGCCCCGGGCCACCCAGCCGTAGCAGGCGCAGGAAGGCGTCGGCCCGGACGTCGCCGGTGTCGCGCCGCCGCGCCACGTGATACCAGGTCCGGGGCGCCCCGCGCAGTTTCACCGTGTGCATGCCGCGCGGCCGGTTGCGGGCCGCCTCCGGATGCAGCGCCAGCGTCCCGCCGGTCGACGCCATGCTCCGGTAGACGTCGTCGAAACCACGCGGGGTGATGTCCACCAGCCGGGCGCCACCCAGCGGGCGCACGTCGCCGAGCGACCACAGCGACATGAACTCCGCCGAGATGCCGGGGATCCAGAGCATGGAGCGGTCGGCGAACTCGTCCACCCCGACAGTGCCGCGGCGCCCGAGCGGATGCCGGGCCGGCACCACGCCCACCCGCTCCAGCGGCCACAACGGCACCGACACCACGTCACCGGAGCGCGGCGGCACCGCGGTCAGCGCGAGATCGGCCCGGCCGCTGCGCAGCGCCTCGACCGGGTCCTCGTAGCCGAGCAGCGAATACTCGACAAGCGTGCCCGGGTGGGCGGCCCGCAGGGCGAGCGCCGCCGCCAGGATCTGCCGGCGGCCGGCCACCATCCGGTCGAGGCCCTGGATCGCCATCCGCAGCCGTGGGCCGGCGTCGCCGCGGACCGTCCGGGAGATCGCCTCGAACGCGTCGAACAGTCCCGCCGCGCCCCGCATCAGGGCGGCGCCGGCCGGGGTCAGGCCGCCGACCCCGCCGTGGTCGCGGATGATCAGCGGGGCGCCGAGCCGCCGCTCCAGCGCCTGGATGCGTTTGGTCAGCCCGGACGGCGAGATGGTCAGCTCCCGGGCGGCCGCCGTATAACTGCGCACGATCGCGAGCACCACGAAACTGCGCAGGGTGGACACGTCGATGTCGAACCGGTTCATGGCAGCCCCGTCCCGCCCCTGTCTGGCCGTGACCGAAGGCTATTCGGGGCCGGGCCGGAAAGCAGTCAGCAATCCAACACGATCAATGCTAAAAGCGGTGTTTCCGGATCGGAACAAGGTGTCCTGGCCGCGGCTCGCTCCCGCCGAGACTCGATTCCGGGCGCGATCGGCGCGCCCGGTTTCACAGGGGGGATCGATGAAGAGGCTCTTCATGGCGGCGATGCTCGCCATAACGGCCCTGGCCGTTCCGGCCGGGCCGGCCGCCGCGGCCGTGCCGGCCAACACCGTGTTCCAACTGCACCGCGACGGCAGCGTCTGGCAGTCCACCGGCGCGATCTGCAACGGCAGCGTGTGCGGAGGCTGGCTCCAGCTCGACAACAACCCGGCGACGGTGGCGATCTCGGCCGGCGCCGGCACCGTCTTCCAGTTGCGGCGCGACGGCAGCATCCTGCGCTCGACCGGCACACCGTGCAGCGGCAGCTTCTGCGGCGGCTGGCAGCAGCTGGACAACAACCCGGCGACGGTGGCGATCTCGGCCAGCGGCAGCACCGTCTACCAGCTGCACAGCACCGGCGGGATCTGGCGGTCCACGGGCACGCCATGCAGCGGCGGGTTCTGCGGTGGCTGGCAGCAGCTCGACAACAACCCGGCCGCGAAGGCGATCCGGGCCGGCAACGGCACCGTCTACCAGCTGCACAACACCGGCGCCGTCTGGCGCTCGACCGGGGCGGTCTGCAACGGCAGTGTGTGCGGCGGCTGGACGCAGCTCGACAACAGCGCGGCAACGACCGCGCTCGCGGCCGGCGCCGGCACGGTCTTCCAGCTGCGGCAGGGTGGCAGCATCCTGCGCTCGACCGGCACGCCGTGCAGCGGCAGCTTCTGCGGCGGCTGGCAGCAGCTGGACAACAACGCGGCGGCCCGGTCGATCTCGGCCGGCGCGGGCACGCTGTTCCAGTTGCACAGCACCGGCGGGATCTGGCGGTCCACGGGCACGCCGTGCAGCGGCGGGTTCTGCGGCGGCTGGCAGCAGCTGGACAACAACCCGGCCGCGGTGGCCATCGCGGCGAGCCAGTCGACGGTCTTCCAGCTGCACGGCACCGGCGCGATCTGGCGCTCCACCGGGGCGGTCTGCAACGGCTCGGTGTGCGGTGGCTGGCAGCAGCTGGACAACAACCCGGCCACCGTGGCGATCAGCGCGTCGAACGGGACGTGAGGTTCCGGAACCGGCGATGACCAGCGATTTCCGACATTCCCTCATATCTGGGCTTGTGGCGCTCAAGATCGGCCACTAGGTTCGTTGCGGCTTGTCCGTCGATGCCTGTTTCGGGAGTGTCACCGCATGAAACGCCAGATCTGTCTGGTGGTGCCGACCAACCGGGAGTGCTCCGCCACGCTCGCCGAAGTGGTGGCCGAGGCGGAGTACGCCGAACACCACTTCGGCGTCGACGTGCACCTGCTGGTGCTGGACTCCTCGGACGACTTCACCACCCACGCGAAGGTCCTGGCCGAGGCCGGAAACGTCCGCCACCTCGACGAGGCGCAGCAGCGGGAGTTCCTGAGCCGGGTCGTGGACCGGGCCGGGGTGGCCGAACCGGGCCGGATGCTCGACCTGCTGCTGCCGTCGAAACCGTCCTACGGCGCCTGCACCAACCGGGCCTTCCTGATCGCGGCCGCCCTCGGCTGCGAGTCGGTGCACCGGCGCGACTCCGACCTGTACTTCCAGACGTACGCCGGCCGGAAGGTCTTCCCGATCCACGCCGAACTGTCCGCGCTGGGCCGGCCGGCCCGCGACGTGACGGCCACCGAGGACCGGCTCGACGACAGCCGCCGGGACCTGACCGTCGCGATGGCCGGCGCGTCGTTCGTCGGTGACATGTCCGTCGACGTCGAGGACATCCGCGACGCCGACGGCTACTACGACCTGGTCAGCCTCTGGGCCGCGCCGGGCAGCACCGACGCCGAGAAACGCGCCCTGGTCGAGGAGTCGTTCACCGGCAGCGCACCCTTCGACGGCGATCACACCGTGCTGTCGGTGGTCGACCCGATGCGCGTCGACATGCACAACATCAGCTTCCACGGCCTGCACGAGAGGGTGCCACTGCCACCGGCCACCGACACGATCGGCAGCGACTACTTCCTCATCCACGTCGCCGACCGGGCCGGGCTGCCCGGCCTCCTGCACAACCGGCACATCGTCAATTTCCACACCGCGGAACGCAAGAGCGACGCCGGATTCCTGGCCTACCAGATGCGATTCGCGAAGTTCATCCTGTCGATGTACTACTTCCATTTCATCTACGAACGGATGACGAACGACAACCCCGAAGACATCGCCGCGATCGTACGGGCATCGACCTGGCAACCGCGGGAGCCCAACGAGCAGCAGGCGCACCTGATGGAGCAGGCGTACCGCAAGCTGGGCGGGCGCTTCACCGGGGTGGCCGGCCTGATCGCCGAACGGCGGGACGCGCTGCTGTTCGAGGCCCGCCGCGACATCGAGGACTACGCCGACCTCATCGACGCGTGGGCCGGGCTCGTCGCCGCCGCCCGCCTCATCGCGCATGTCTGACCTGCATGATCTGGTGTCCCCGCCGGCCACCGCCGGGGGTGCCCGCCTGCGGCCGATCGAGGAGTCCGACTGGCCGGCGATCGCCTGGCTGGAAGCCGCCGCCTATGACCCGCACGGCCTGACGGAAGGGCCTCAGGCGTTACGGTCCCGGGCGTACCCGGACACGTCCTTCGTTCTCGACGACGACGGGCGGATCGGCGGATATCTGCTGGCGCTGCCGTACCCCCGGGGGTCCTCTCCCGATCTGCGCCGGCCGGAAGGCCCGGCGCACCGCTCGGCGAACCTGCACCTGCACGACATCGTCATCGATCCCGGCCTGCGCGGCTGCGGCTGGGGCCGTCGCCTGGTGTCGCATCTGACCGCCATCGCCCGCAGCCGGGCGTACCAGCGGATCTCGCTCGTGTCGGTCGGCGGGACGACCGGTTTCTGGGCGGCGTGCGGATTCCATCCGCACCGGGAGACCGAACTTCCGGTGTCGTACGGGCCGGGCGCCGTCTACATGTCCCGCGTCCTCGGATAGGGGCCACCGCCTGGCTCACCGTGCCGCCGGCCCGGACCCTGCGGGCCGGGTGGACACCGGGCGCCGCGGCCCGGAATGCTGATCGCTGTGAACGCGAACAACAGCCCACCGATCGTCGGGCGGGACGATGAGCTGAGGTTCCTGTTCGAGATCCTGGACGCGGCCGGATCGCAGGGTGGCGCGACCGGGCTGCTCGGCGAGCCGGGCGTGGGCAAGAGCGCCCTGCTGGCGGCCGCCGCCGAGCACGCGCGGGCGTCCGGGTTCACGGTTCTCACCGCCCGGGGCAGCCAGTCCGAGACGGAACTGCCGTTCGCCGGGCTGCACCAGGTGCTGCGGCCGCTGCTGCCGTTCGCCGACCGGCTGCCGGCCCAGCAGCGGGACGCGCTGCTCGCCTGCTTCGCGATGAGCGACACCACCGGCGGCAACCCGTTCTTCGCGTTCCTGGCCGTGCTGGAGCTGCTGGCCGACTCGGCGACCCGCGCGCCGGTCCTGGTGTGCCTGGACGACCTGCACTGGATGGACCAGCCGTCGATCGAGGCGTTCGCCTTCGTCGTCCGCCGGATCGCCGGCGAACGCGTCATCGTCCTGTGCACGTCACGCACCGAGGCGCCGCTGTGGCTGGACGCGCCCGCGATGCTCTGGCGGGAGCTGCACGGCATCGACGACACCGCCGCCACCACGCTGCTGCACGAGCGTTCGCCGAGCCTGCCCGCGCCGATCCGGGACCGGGTGCTGCGGCAGGCCCGCGGCAACCCGCTCGCGCTGATCGAGTTCGCCACCGCCCTCGAACCGGGCGGCGTCCCATGGACCGAGCTCGACGACGACCTGCCGATGACCACCCGCCTGGAACGGGCCTTCGCCGCCCGAGCCGACCACCTCACCCCGGCGGTGCTGGCCATCCTGACCGTCGCGGCGGTCGACGACGGCGACGACCTCGACGACGTGGTCGCCGCCGCCCAGATCCTGCACGGCTCGCCGGTCAGCCGCGGCACCGCGCAACCCGCGTTCGACCAGGGGCTGCTGATCGCGGCGGGCGCCCGCTACCGGATCGCCCACCCGCTGGTCGGGTCGGCGCTGCGGCAGCGGATGGCCCCGGCCACCCGGAGGCAGGCGCACCGGGCGCTGGCCCGCGTCCTGTCCGTCTACCCCGACCGGGCGATGTGGCACCGGGCGTCGTCGGTGTCCGGCCGCGACGAGGGGATCGCCGCCGAGCTGGAACGGGCCGCCGGCGACGCGCACAGCCGGGGCGCGGTCGCGTCGGCTGCCGCGTGGCTGGAACGGGCGGCGGCGCTCAGCGACGACCCGCAGGCGCAGGCGGCCCGGCTGCTCAGCGCGGCCGAGCTCGGCTACCAGCTGGGCCGGTTCAGTCAGGTCGAGCAGATCAAGGCGCAGGTCACCGGGCTGGCCCTGGGTGACCGGGACCGGTCCCGGCTGGCCTGGCTGGAGGGCGTCTTCCACGACGGCTCCACCGGGGAGCCGGCCGAGGTGCGGCACCTGGTGGAGATGGCCCGGATCGCCACCGGCGCGCAGGACATCGACCTGGCGATGCAGCTGCTGGTCGGCGCGGCCCGCCGGGTGTGGTGGCGCGACCCCGGCCCGGCGGTACGGCACGAGGTGGTGCACGCCGCCCGGCAGGTCGAGGTGGCCGGCAACGATCCGCGGCTGCTGGCCGTGCTCGCGCTGTCGGAGTCGAACGAGCAGGGCCCGGCCGTCATCGACCAGCTGTCCCGCTGGCCGGACGACGCCGGTGGCCGCCCCGATCTGGCCGGCCTGCTGGGCATCGCCGCGTTCTGCACGGGTGACTTCCGCCGGGCCCTCGGGTTCCTTTCCACACCCGTTCAGGAACTGCGGGCGCAGGGCCGGATGAGCCTGCTCGCCGAGGCGCTGGCGATCAGATCGTGGGCGGAGATCTACCTCGGCGTGTTCGACGTGTCGGCCTCCGCCGACGAGGCGATGCGGCTGGCCGACGAGACCGGGCAGTCGCTGTGGGCGGCCACCGCGCGGATCGCCGTGGCCCTGATCGGCGCGGTCACCCGGGGCGGCGACACCCACGGCCTGCTCACCGAGGCGGAACACGTCGCGTTGCGTACCCCCAATGCCGCGTCCTCCCTGCTCGCCGGGGTGCAGCTGGCCCGGGGGACCGCCGCGCTCGGGGCCGGCCGGGACGCCGCCGCCTACGACGAGCTGCGCCGGGTGTTCGACCCCGCCGATCCGGCCTACCAGCGGGTGCAGCAGGTCTGGACGCTCGGCTACCTGGCCGACGCGGCCGTGCGTACCGACCGGCGCGCCGAAGCCCGGACCGCCCTCGAAGCCGTCGAGCGGATCGCCGGCGACTCGCCCGCCCTCGGGGCGACCATCAATCTGGAGTACGCACGGGCCGTCCTCGCCGAACCCGCCACGGCCGAGCCGCTGTTCCGGGCCGCGGTCGACGGAGCGGCCCGCGCGATGCCGTGGCACCGGGCGCGCGCCGAGTTCGCGTACGGCTCGTGGCTGCGCCGGCAGCGGCGGGTCGTCGAGTCGCGGGCGCCGTTGCGGTCGGCCCGGGCCGCCTTCGAAGCGGTCGGCGCGCGCACCTGGGCCGAGCACGCCGACCAGGAGCTGCGGGCCACCGGCGAGCGCGGATGGCAGCCGACGTCGAGCCGCCGCGAGCTGCTCTCCCCGCAGGAGACCCAGATCGCCGACCTGGCCGCGCAGGGCCTGTCCAACCGGGAGATCGGCCAGCGGCTGTTCCTGTCGCACCGCACGGTCAGCTCCCACCTGTACCGGATGTTCCCGAAACTGGGCGTCACCTCCCGCAATCAGCTGGCCGGCGCGCTGACGCAACTCGATGACGCTAGCGCAGTGCCTAGCGAAACGGCGATGACGCAGTCACCGGACTGAAGCCGTCACCCGCCGTGCCGTCCTAGCGTGGGGACGATCGCTGTGATGCGTCCGGCACGCAGCGCGTACGACTGGAGAAGATCCGTGGCGACGCCTGTTCTCTTCATCCATGGCCTCTGGCTGCACGCCTCCTCATGGGAGCCGTGGAACCGGCTCTTCACCGAGGCCGGCTACGAAACGCAAGCCCCCGGCTGGCCCGGCGACGGCGACACGGTCGAGGCGTCGCGGGCCAACCCGGCCGCGATCGGCGACCACGGCATCGACGACGTGGTCGAGCACTACGCGGCGATCATCGAACAGCTGCCGGAGGCGCCGATCCTGATCGGTCACTCGTTCGGCGGCATGATCGCGCAGAAGCTGCTCGGCCAGGACCGGGCACGGGCCGCGATCGCCATCGACGCGGCACAGATCAAGGGCGTTCTGCCGGTGCCGCTGTCGGCTCTGAAAGCGACCCTGCCGGTCTTCCGCAACCCCGCCAACCTGCACCGGGCCGTGTCGCTGACCGCCGAGCAGTTCCGGTTCGCGTTCGCCAACACCGTCTCCGAGGAGGAGTCTCAGCAGCTCTTCGACCAGTGGACGATCCCGGCGCCGGGCAAGCCACTGTTCGAGGCGGCGACCGCGAACTTCAACCCGCACTCGCCGGCCAAGGTCGACACCGGCAACCAGACCCGCGGGCCGCTGCTGCTGATCGCCAGCGGCAAGGACCACACCGTCCCGGAGTCGGTGACCCGGGCGACGCTCAAGCAGTACCGGCATTCAGAAGCGGTCACCGACATCATCACGTTCGCCGACAAGGCGCACTCGCTGACCATCGACAGCGGCTGGCGGGAAGTCGCCGGCACCTGCCTGACCTGGCTCAAGGAGCAGAACCTGTGACGGCCGACCTGACCGGCAAGACCGCCCTGGTCACCGGGGCCAGCCGGGGCATCGGCCTGGCCATCGTGCGGGCGCTGGCCGCCGCCGGGGCGACCGTCGTCGCGGGCGCCCGCAGCACCCCGCCGGAACTCGCCTCGATCGACCGGGTGCATCCGGTGATCGCCGACCTGAGCACCCCCGACGGCCCGGCCGCGCTGGTCGGGGAGGGGGTGGCCCGTCTCGGCGGCCGCCTGGACATCCTGGTCAACAACGTCGGCGGCGTCCGGCCCCGCACCGGCGGCTTCCTTTCGGTCACCGACGACGACTGGTTGCAGACCCTGACGATCAACTTCTTCTCGGCGGTACGGGTGACCCGCGCCGCCCTGCCCCACCTGCTGGACCGGGGCGGCTCGATCGTCACGGTCGGCTCGGTCAACGCGTCCCTGCCGGACCCGCTCGTGATCGACTACAGCGCCGCCAAGGCCGCCCTGTCCAACTTCTCGAAGGCGCTGTCGAAGGAGGTCGGGCCGCGCGGGGTACGGGTCAACACGATCAGTCCCGGCCCGGTCGAGACCGACCTGTGGTTCGGCGCGGGCGGTGTGGCCGACACCGTCGGCTCGGCTGCCGGCCTGGACCCGGGCGACGTCGCGAAGGGCGCGGTCAGCGGCACCGCAACCGGCCGGTTCACCCGCCCCGACGAGGTGGCCGCCCTGGTCCTGCTCCTGGCCGGTGACCAGGCCCCGAACCTGACCGGCGCCGACCTGATCATCGACGGAGGCCTGACCACCTCGATGTGACAGGCCCAGGCCCGCCGGCCGTACCTCAGCGCCCGAATGCCGCCCGCAGAACCGCGCTGAGCTACGGCCGGGCCCGCCGGCCGCTCAAGCGGCTTCGCCGCGCGGCTCGAAACCCACCTTGAGATTCACGTCGAGCGCCGCCGCCAACCGCTCCAGCACCGACAAGGTCGGCACAGTCCCACCTGCCTCGAACCGGGCGACCGCCGACTGCGTCATTCCGGATTCCTTAGCAAGTCGGGTCTGACTCCAGCCCCGGCGCTCACGAAGCTCCCGAACGGAACGACCGAGCTCGAACGCCAAGCGCGCCGCATCGTAGGCCTCGGCAGCGCCCGGTTCAGCCAGGCGCCTCTCCCGCATAGCGGCCCAGCCGCCATTCTCACCCATGATCTAGTCCTCCTCGCTCACAACCTCATGTGCCTCGTCGATGCACCGCCCCAGTGCCCGACGTGCTCGGTCGATCTCTCGTTCGTCCCGCATGCGCGTCTTGCAGAAGACCGTCAGCAAGATGATCCTCCTGCCGGGCCCGATCCAGTACGTGATCCGGACCGCTTGTCTGCCGAGGTGAAACCGCAGCTCACGCAACTTTCGGTCAAGCTGTTTGGTGTATGGCTCGCCCAGAAGTGGTCCTTGCTCAGCGAGTAGATCGACGTAGAACGCCGCGTGGGCGAACTGAGTGGTGGTCAGACTCTCCAGCCACTTCTCCACCTCCGGTTCGAGCTCGACAGCACCCCACGTCATAGCAGCGATGCTATACCTCGGTGGCGGCGCCGATGATCGCAGGACCGGGCCAGCCTTTTACAGGCCGGTCATCGTGACGGTCTTGTGCGCCGGATTCCAAAAGCGAGATCATCACGCATGCTCGACCCCTCGCCGGTTTCCACGCCACGTTTCGTCGGCCGCGATCGAGAGGTGGCGGCGCTGCGCGGCGCTCTGGCCCGGCCGCCGGCGATCGTGCTGGTGGAGGGCGAGGCGGGGATCGGCAAGAGCCGGCTGCTGCGCGAGTGGCTGGCCGTGCCGGACCGGCCAACCGCTCTGGTGTCGGTGTGCCCTCCGCTTCGTGAGTCGCTGACGCTGGGGCCGATCGTCGACGCGTTCCTCGGTATCGAGCGCCCGGTGGCGGGCCTGCCGCTCACCGGGCTCGCGGGCGCGCTGCGGCCGCTGTTCCCGGAATGGTCGGCGGACCTGCCACCCGCCCTGCCGTCCCTGGACGACGCGAAGGCGGCCCGGCACCGCCTGTTCCGTGCCCTGGACGAGTTGCTGCGAGCCCTGCGGGTCGACGTCCTCGTGCTCGAGGACGCGCACTGGGCCGACGAGGTGACCCTCGAGTTCCTGCTGTTCGTCATCTCCCGGCAGCAGACCGACGGGCCCAGCCTGGTGATCTCCTACCGGCCGGAGGAGGTCGGCGACGGATCGCT
This sequence comes from Actinoplanes sp. NPDC026670, assembly GCF_040638175.1. Taxonomy (NCBI): domain Bacteria; kingdom Bacillati; phylum Actinomycetota; class Actinomycetes; order Micromonosporales; family Micromonosporaceae; genus Actinoplanes; species Actinoplanes sp. NPDC026670. The sequence continues at coordinate 88,083 of NZ_JBEZXU010000013.1, read as the reverse complement.
GCTGCTGCGGCTGACGTCCCGGTTGCCGGCCGGCGTGACCCAGCTGCGGATCGCCCTGGCGCCCATGCGGCCGGGCGACACGGCGGCGCTGGTGTCCTCGATGCTGGACGGCAACCCGATCTCGCAGGAGTTCACGACGTTCCTGCACGATCGGACCGGCGGTGTCCCGCTGGCCCTGGAGGAGTCGGTCCGTCTCATGTGCGACCGGGCCGACCTGGTGTTCCGGGATGGACAGTGGGTCCGGCTGAAGCTGCGCGAGCTGCGGGTCCCGCCGACGGTGCGCGACTCCACCCGGGAACGGGTGAGCCGCCTGTCGCCGGCCGCACAGCAGGCGCTGCGCGCGGCGGCCACTCTGGCCGAGAGCTCCTCGGTGGCGACGATCGCGATGACCGCCGGCCTGTCGCCGGAGGTGTGCCGGGCCGCCGTCGCGGAGGCAGCCGCCGCCGGTGTGCTGGACGGGGACGACCGCGGCCGGTGGCGGTTCCGGCACGTGCTGGCCGCCACCGCGGTCTACGAGGCGATCCCGTTGACCGACCGCCGGCAGTTCCACCTGCTGGCCGGCCGGGCCCTGGAGCACCTCGACCCGCCGCCGGTGGCGCGTCTGGCCCATCACTTCCGCGAGGCCGGCGAGACGGGGTCCTGGGCGCGGTACGCCGAGCAGGGCGCCGAACTGGCGATGGCCTCCGGCGACCACACCAAGGCGGTCGACCTGCTGGTCGATCTGCTGTCGTGGGCGGTGCTGCCGCCGGAGGACCGGGCACGTGTCGCACGGATCGCCGGCGTCGCCGCACTCGGCCGCCGGGAACCTGTCGACGAGGTCTACCACCGGGTGATCCGTACCCTGCGCTCGGTTCTGGAGACCCCCGGCCTCTCCGCCCGTCAGCAGGCCGGGATCCGCAACCCGCTGGGCCGGCTCCTGATCACCGGGGGTGAGGCGCAGGCCGCGCTCGGCGAGCTGGAGCAGGCGGTCGCCGGTCTCGACCACGACCCGGTCGAGGCGGCGCGGGCGATGACCTACCTCGGCTGGGCGTACGCGGGACCGTGGCCGGCCGCGACCCACCGGCGCTGGCTGGATCGCGCCGCCGAGCTGACCGTCCGGATCGACTCGCCCGCGCAGCGGCTGAACCTGGCCGGGAACCGCGCCGCGGCGCTGCTCATGCTGGGCGAGGAGGAGGCCTGGGAGGTCGTCGCCGGCCTGCCCGCCGACGGCGTGACCGCGGAGGAACGTCTCGACGTGGCCCGCATCCACGTGAACGTCGGCACCGGGGCGCTGATCTGGGGCCGGTACGCCGACGCCGAGGCACACCTCGCGGTGGCCATGCGCCTGGCCGAGGCCGAGCAGGCGTCCCGGTTGCAGCACAACGTCCGGCTCGAACAGGCCAACCTGGCGTGGAACACCGGCCGGTGGGACGGTCTCGCCGAGACGAGCGCGGCACTCGCCGACGCTGACCGGGACCGCCCGGCCCACTATCTCGGCAGCATCCGGCTCGCTGCCCGGCTGGCGGCCGCGGCCGGCCGGCGTCGTGCCGCGGAGGAGCAGTTCCGGCTGGTTCTGGAGGAGTCGGCCCGGCTCGGCGCGGCCGACGACACGATGGAGGCGGCCGCCGCGCTGGCCCGGTTGTGGCTGGCGGACGGCAACAGCGGCCGGGCGCTGCGGATCACCAACGAGCCGATGGAAACCGTACGGCGCAAGGGCATCTGGGTCTGGGCGACGGACCTCGTTCCGGCCCGGATCGAGGCGCTGCTCGCCGCCGGTGACCTGACCGCCGCGACCCGCCTGGTCGACCAGTTCGCCCGGGGACTGCGTGGCCGTACGGCGCCCGCGCCCCGCGCCGCGCTGGCCGGGTGCCGTGCCCTGCTGCTGACCGCGGCCGGTGACCACGCCCGGGCGTCGGCGGCCCACGACCGGGCGGCGCGTGCCTGGGACGTGCTGCCGCGCCCCTACGACGCCATGCGCGCCCGCGAGCGCCGGGCCGAGGCGCTCATCGCGCAGGGCCGGCCCGATCAGGGCCTTCCCGACCAGGGCCGGGAACTGCTGGCGGCGCAGTACGAGCAGCTGTTCCGACTGGGCGCCCGCGGCGACGCGGACCGGGTCGCGCAGCGGCTCCGCGAGCACGGCGCCGAGGTCCCGCGACTGTGGCGCGGCGGCCGGCGAGGGTACGGCGACGAGCTCTCCCCGCGCGAGCTCGACGTGGTCCAGCTGGTCGTCGCCGGCAAGACGAACCGGGAGATCAGCCGGATCCTGACCAAGTCGCCGGCCACCGTGGATCAGCAGCTGCGCGCCGCGATGCGCAAGCTGAAGGTGAGCTCCCGGACCGCGCTCGCGGTCAAGGCGGTCGAAGCCGGCGTGTTCGCCGAGTCGTGAACTTTGACGTATCCGCCGGATAGCTAAGGCCCCTCGCCCGGCCCGAGCATGGCTGCATGATCCATAGCCATCGGCCGATGCATGTCTGAGCCACCTGCCGCGCCTGACGAAACCGGCGCCGAGCACCCGCCACCTCCTGAGGACGAGGCCCACGAGGCCGACGACCACGAGAGCCACGACCCCTACCAACCCCTGTAGGCGGAAGGGACCCCCATGAGACCCAAAGCCCTGGCGGCGACGCTGGCCGTACTGGTCGGCCTGAGCATGTTCCAGCCCGTTCCGGCGTACGCAGCGGATCCGGATCCCGGCAAGATCTCGCCGACCCTGACGGACCGGTTCCGCACGCAGCCGTCCTCCGACTTCTGGATCACCTTCGAGACCGGGGCCGACCTCGCGCCGGCGAAGAAGATCACCGACTGGACCGCGCGCGGCCGGTTCGTCTACGACGCGCTGACCGCGGCGGCGAAGAACTCCCTGGCCTCGGTCTCCACCGAGCTCGACCGGGCCGGCGTCAAGTACACCTCCTACCCGATCGCCAACGCCGTGCTCGTCAAGGGCGGCACCGAGAAGCTCGCCCTCGACGTGGCGGCGCGGGTGCAGGTCGCCGAGATCCACGCGACGCCGCAGGTCGCGCTGGTCGACCCGGTCGAGGAGAAGGCCGTCACGGAACGGTCGGCGGCCGCCGGCGACACCGTCACCTGGGGCCTGGAGGCGATCCACGCGCCGGAGGCGTGGGCCATGGGCGCCACCGGCGCCGGCATCACCGTGTCCAACCTCGACTCGGGTGTGCAGTTCGACCACCCCGCGCTGAAGGACAGGTACCGCGGCACGAAGCCGGACGGCACCGTCGACCACAACTACAACTGGATGGCCACCCGTAGCTCGTGCGCCGGCGCGCCGTGCGACGACAACGGGCACGGCACGCACACCATGGGCACCATGGTCGGCGCCGACGGCAACGACCATGTCGGCGTCGCCCCGGACGCGCAGTGGATCGCGACCGACGGCTGCTGCACGAACAGCGGCGTCGAGTCGCTGCTGCGGTCCGGCTGGTGGCTGCTCGCACCGACCGACCTCCAGGGGAACAACCCCGACCCGTCCAAGCGCCCGCACGTCGTCAACAACTCGTGGGGCCAGAACGTCGAACACGACTTCGACGGCTTCTTCCAGGCCATCGACGAGGCCTGGACCGCCGCGGGCATCTTCAGCGTGTGGTCGTCGGGGAACACCTCGCCGTACGCGGCCTGCGACACCGTCTCCTCGCCGGGCGCGGCCACCAGCGCGTACTCGGTCGGCGCCCTCTCGCCGGACGGCACGCTCGCGTCGTTCTCCCGCAAGGGCGAGGGTGACGGCGGCCGGATCAAGCCGGAGATCTCCGCCCCGGGCAACGGCGTCCGCTCGGCCTATCCGAACAACGGCTACGCCGAGATGTCCGGCACGTCGATGGCGGCGCCGCACGTCGCCGGCGCCGTCGCGGCGCTCTGGGGCTACGACCCGACCCTGATCGGGCAGGTCGACGAGACCCGCCGCCTGCTCGGCGAGTCGGCCGTCGACGTCGACGACACCGAGTGCGGCGGCACCGCCGAGATCAACAACAAGTACGGCGAGGGCCGGCTCGACCTCGTACGCCTGCTGGAGCTCGCCCCCCGCAAGGGCGGCACCCTGACCGGTGTCGTCACCGCGAACGGCGCCCCGGTGCCGGCCGCCGACGTGACGATCAGCGGCCCGTTCAGCCGGTCGATCGGCACCGACGCCGACGGCCGGTTCACCACGAACCTCCCGGCCGGCGACTACAAGCTCACCACCAGGGTCTTCGGTTACCTGACGGCGACCGCCGACGTCACGATCACCCTCGGCCAGGGCACCACGGTCGAGCTGCCGCTGACCACCGCCGCGAAGCACGACATCAGCGGCCGGGTCGTCGACGGCGGCAAGCGGCCCGTCCCGAACGCCGACGTGTCCGTCAACGGCACGCCGCTGAAGCCGGTACGCACCGGCGCCGACGGCACGTTCACGATCGCCGCGGTCCCGGAGGGCACCTACACGCTGGCCGTCGACCCCAACGCCTGCTTCTCGCCCGCCACGGTCCCGCTGACCGTCAGCGCGCAGAACGGGTCGCCGGAGATCCCGGTCGGGCTCGTCGTCGACGAGGGCGGCTACAGCTGCGCCGTCACCGAGGGCGAACACCTGCGCGGCACCGATCCGGTCACCTTCACCAGCGGGGTGTGGGCCACGGTGAAACTGCCGTTCCCGATCGCGCTCTACAACGGCAGCCACGACACCCTCGGCATCGGCCGGCGTGGCGTGATCGCCCCGGACGGCAGCACCGGACCCGGCTACGGCGGCGCGGGGATCTTCCCGCTCTACGTCGAGACCCCTGTCGAGTTCGCCCCCGGCGGCGGCGTCTTCACGGCGGCCACCAAGGTCAACGGTGAGGACGCGTTCGTCATCGAGTACCGCAACGCCAAGATCTGGGCCTGGCCGACCCGGGCGGAGTACACCGAGCCGGTCAGCTTCTCGGCCACGCTCACCCGCTCCGGCACCGTGATCTTCGGGTACGGCGACGGCTTCGGAACCGACGACGCGATCACCGCCGGCGCGAACGCCGTCACGGGCATCCAGGGCTGGGCCGGCGTCGACGGCATCCGGTTCTCCGACCACGCCCCGGTGCTGCGCGACGGCATGGTCGTCACCTACGACATGCCCGACTTCGGCTACCTCGACGCGACCGTCGCCGACCAGAACGACGGCCTGCCGGTCGCCGGGGCGAAGGTCTCCTTCAGCAACGAGAACGGGCTCGTCGAAGCCGTCACCACCAACGGGACCGGCATCGTGCACCGGCAGCTCCCGGTCGGCGACTACACCATGACGGTCGAGGCGCCGAACTACACCACCGCGGCGTACCCCTTCTCGCTGAAGCAGCTCTACGCGCAGGCCGAGATCGGCGTACGCCTGACCACGGGCGCCGCCGGACTGAAGCCCGACGGCCTCGACGCGCTGCTGGGCGCCGACCAGAACGGCGCGGGCACGCTCACGCTGACCAACAACGGATCCGCGCCGCTCACGTACCACCTGGGCGAAGCCGCCCGGCACCCCGAGCTCGACGCCGCCGGCGCCACCGCGCGCACCGGCACGGGCGCGGTCGGCACGATCGACCTGGCCGCGTGGAAGGCCGGCGCGAGCGGCATGAAACCGTCGAACGTCGACGGCAAGGCGACCACGTCGAGCGCCGCCGCCACCGTCACCGAAGCGCAGGCGGCAGCCAGGGTCGGCCCGACCTCCGGCGGTGAGGTCATCACCCGGATCGCCATCCCCGGCACCATCGCGGAGAAGGAGCCCTCCGGCATCGGGTACGACGGTGACGTCTGGGTCCACGACTACAACAAGCGGACCAACACCGCCTACACGGTGACCGGAAAGAAGACCGGGAAGGTCTTCGACGCGTCGTGGAACCCCGACTACCGCGCGTTCGACATGGCCCTGGACACCAGGACCGGCGACATGTGCCAGATGGAGGACAGCCCGGCCAGCTACATCCACTGCTTCAACCGGGAGACCGGCAAGGAGACCAGGCAGATCAAGGGGAACTGGTCGACGCTCCAGCTGACCGGTCTCGCCTACAACCCGGCCCGGGACGTGTTCTACGTCGGCGGACGCGTGAACGGCATGATCGGCACCGTCGCCGGCACGTCGCACGACAACCCGGGCGCGCTCCTGTCCTTCTGCGCCCCGCCGCTGCCCGAGGTGATGGGCCTGGCCTACAACCAGGCGTCCGACACGATCTGGTACACCGACCTCACCTGGAACCGGCCCACCCGCCTGTTGCAGGTCGACCCCGTCGACTGCTCGCTGGTGAACGCGTGGTGGTTCCCGGGCCAGAAGGCGGGCCTGGGCGGCGGCCTGGAGACCGACGCCACCGGCGCGCTGTGGGCGGCCGACCAGATCGCCGACGACGTGGTGCTCGTCGACGTCGAGGACGACCTGCTCACCGACCTGCCGTGGCTGTCGCTCTCCTCGGCCGGCGGCGTCCTCGCCCCCGGCCAGTCGACGACCGTCAAGGTCTCGATCTCCTCGAAGGGCGCGAAGCCCGGAGTCCAGGGCGCGAACATCGTGGTCCGGTCCGACTCCGGACGTCAGTCCAAGACGTATGTCCCGGTGACGCTCACGACCACGAAATACCAGGTCGGGGTCAACGCCGGTGGCGCCAAGCTCACCGACGGCTCCGGCTACAGCTGGGCCGCCGACCAGGCCGCCGGCCGGAAGTCCTGGGGTTACGAGGGCAAGACCAAGGTCGACATCACCAGGACCCCGATCTCCGGTACGACCGACGACGCGCTGTTCCAGACGCAGCGCACCACCACCGACAAGCAGCTGTTCTACCGGTTCCCGGACGCGCCCAAGGGCACCTACGCGATCGACTTCGGGTTCGCCGAGATCGACCGGGCGGGCCGGGGCAAGCGGGTGTTCGACGTCCTCGTAGACGGGGCGCTGACCGACTACGCGTACGACCCGGCCGCGGCCGTGGGACCGGACGCCGCAGACTGGCGCAAGGCCGTCGTCCAGCACGAGGGTGGCCCGCTGACCGTGGAGTTGCGGGGCTCGAAGGGCCTGAAGCCCCCGAGCATCGCCGCGCTGCGGGTGACCCTCGACCCGCGTGCCGACGTGGCGGAGCCGGAACCCCAGCCCGAGCAGCCGGACCCGGGTCCCGTGCCGGTGGCGCCCGCCGGTCGCTCGTACACGATGAAGGTCTCTGACGGGCTTTTCCGCCAGGGCACCGAGGAGTCCGGCTGGCACGGTGACGACCTGTGCGGCGTGCTGTGGTTCGACGCCGGCTACCTCCAGCCGTTCTACGACACCGCGTGGGACGGGGTGTGCGTGACGACCAACGGCACGCTGACCTTCGACCGCGCCTACACGTCGGGCAGCAACACGGCGCTCCCGTCCCCGTACCCGATCGATGCGATCTACCCGTTCTGGGACGATCTCGTCGTCGACGACGAGGCGGGCATCTACTTCGGCACGACCGAGGTGGACGGGGTGGCGGCGCAGGTCGTCGAGTGGCGCAACGCCGCCTTCTACAGCGACCGGACGGCCCGGGTCAGCTTCTCGGTCACCCTGATCGCCGACGGACGGATCCAGATCGGGTACGGCGACGGCGTCGGCGGCGACAACCCCCTCACCCAGGGGGCGTCGGCGACGGTCGGTGTGGAGAGCCTGAACCGCAACCCCGCCGGCCAGTACTCGGCCGACCAGCCCGTCCTCAAGGCCGGCCTGGGACTGGAGTACAACCTCCCGGCCGCCGGCACGATCGAGGGCACGGTCACCGACCGCAACGACGGCAAGCCGATCGAAGGCGCGGTCGTCAGGCTCGGCGAGCGGGTCGTCACGACCGACGTGAAGGGCCGGTGGAAGGCCCAGGCGCTGGTCGGCGAGAACACCGTGCAGGTCGAGGCGCCCGGCTACGTCACCGCGAGCCACCCGGTGACGATCACCAAGAAAGATCAGGCTGAGGTACGGGACACCGCGCTGACCACGGGCATCGCCACCGTCACCGGAGCCGGCCTCGACTGGCTGCTCGACAAGGGCAAGAAGGCGACGGCCGCGGTGACCGTCACCAACAGCGGTTCCGCCCCGCTCGAGGTGCGGCTCAGCGAGGCCGCCGACCTGCCGTGGCTGACCCTCACCGGCGCGGCCGCGACCGGCCCGGTCACGCTCGCGGCCGGCGCCGCCACCACGGTCACGGTGACCGCCGACAACACCGGTTTCCAGCCCGGTGTGCTGACCGGGGACCTGCTCGTGACGTCGAACGCGGGCAAGGGCGGGACCCAGACCAGGCCGGTCCGGCTGGCGACGTCGGCCTACTGGAAGGGCGTCGACGCCGGCGGAGCGGGACACATCGGCGCCGGCGGTTTCGTCTGGTCGCCGGATCAGGCGCTCGGCTCGCGGTCCTGGGGTTACGTCGGCGGCAAGGTGCAGACCAGCCGGGCCGACATCGCCGGCACGACTGACGACGCGCTGTTCCGCACCCAGCGGACCGGCGAGACGTTCAGCTACGTGTTCCGGAACGCCCCGGCCGGGACGTACCGGATCGGCCTCGACTTCGCCGAGCTCGAGAAGGTCCGGCCCGGCCAGCGGGCCTTCGACGTCCTCGCCGACGGCAAGGTCGTCCTCTACGACCACGACGTGCAGGCGAAGGCGGGCACGCTGACCGCGAACACGAACGCGGTGACCGTCAAGCACACCGGCGGCGACCTGACGATCGTGTTCACCCGGGAGAAGGGCGAGGCCGACCCGATCCTGAACGCCTTGAAGATCCAGGAGGACCCGCGCCTTTAGTCCGGCCCCCCCAAAGGTCAGAGCCTCCCCGGCAAGGTCGCCGGGGAGGCTCTGACCGCGACTCCCACCCGATGCGGCCGGCTACCCAGCCCTCAAAATGCGGAATCCAGCACCTGCAAATGCGGAAAATCTCGCCTGCAGATGCGGAATTCGATAGGCTCCGAATCGTGGAGGGTTCTCTCACTGGCATAGCTCCGCGCCACCTCACGGCCGTGCTGGCCCAGCGCCTGACCGAGGAGCCGGCGTTGGTGCTCAACGGTCCCCGCACCGTCGGCAAAAGCACTCTTCTACATGCTCTCGCCGACCGGTTGGGGCGCACCGTCATCGACTGCGACGATCCCGCCACCCGAGCTGCGGTCCGCGCCGATCCCGGACGCTTCGTCAGCGGCCCCGGCCCGATCCTGATCGATGAGTACCAGCATGTCCCGGATCTGCTCGGTGCGATCAAGGCCGAGCTGAACCGGGACCTCAGCCCGGGACGGTTCGTCCTGGCGGGATCGACGCGGTACGTGACCCTCCCGGAGGCCGGGCAGGCGCTGACCGGCCGGGTCGACATCCTGGAGGTGCTTCCCCTGACTCAGGCCGAGATCGACGGGGCAACCGGAGCCTCCATGGTAGGCAGGCTGCTCGATGGCGCTGATGTGTCGCTCGGCTCCGTGCCGTCCACGACGACGCGGGACGAGTATGCCCGCCGGATCACCTCCGGTGGAATGCCTGTCGTGCTGCGCCGTCCGCCGGGACGGTCCCGATCGCGCTGGTTCGCGAACTATCTTGATCTTGTCATCGAGCGTGACGTGATGGAGTTGAGCCGGGTACGTCAGCGAGAGATGCTCCCGCGGCTGCTGCGCGTTCTCGCCGCCCGGTCCGGTCAGATCCTCAACATCGCCGGCGCCGCCTCAGCGGTGGGGATGGAGAAGTCCAGCGCCGAGAACTACTTGAAGCTTCTCGAGGCCGTCTTCCTGGTTCTACGAGTGCCATCATGGGGAACGACTCTCGGCTCCCGAGTGGTCCGTCAGCCGAAGGTCCATCTTGTTGACTCAGGCGTCATGGCCTGGCTTCTCGGTCTCACGCCGGAGAAGATCGCCACGAACGATCCGGCGACGTTGACCGAGTACGGCCACTTGGTGGAGACGTTCGCTGTCGGCGAGATCCTCCGGCAGGTGAGCTGGTCGGACGCGCCGGTCGCGGTGGGCCACTTCCGTACGGCCGAGGCCCACGAGGTCGATCTGGTGCTGGAGCGTGATGACGGGATGGTCTTCGCCTTCGAGATCAAAGCCGGCACCCGGGTCGACCAGTCCGACCTCGCCGGGATCAGAGCGCTCCGCGCCCGCCTCGGTGATCGTCTCGCATCGGCCGTGGTGTTGTACACCGGTGCGTTGGCGTTCCGATTCGACGACGGAACGCTGGTGCTTCCGCTGGACACGCTCTGGTCGAACGCTGGACCATGACCGGCTGTCACCTCGACGGGCGGGAGTCAGGGTGGTCACGTACAGATCGTCGCCCTCGGCGTCCGCGGCCATCTGGTCGAGGTCAGCATGGTGTTGTGCGGGGCGATCGAGAAGGCCATTACCACCGGCACGCGGCGGCAGCCCGCTCCAGCTCGAACGTCGTAGATCTCGCTACGCCGTCCACGAAGAACGCTGGAACGGGCCGCCGGTCGAGGCGCACTGATCGGGGTCAGCGGCTCTCGGCGAAGTACTCGTAGTTGTCGGCGTTGTCGACGGCTTTGGCCGGGCTCGACACGGCGAGCTGCTTCGCCGCGGTCTGGCCGTACGCGTGGTCGTCGGTGCCGCCGTTGACGGTGAAGTGGCTCGACTCGTGGATCAGCGTTCCGGCCTTCGAGTCGGTGCCGGTGGCCGGGGCGGTCCAGAACGCGTTGCAGAGGTAGATGACGTAGGGCTGGTCCGGGTAGACGTACGCGTAGTAGTCCTCGTTGCTGGTGCAGTCGAGGGTCAGGGCCTTGGTCGTCAGCTCGCTGGTGATCTTGCTGTAGGTCGAGGTCACCCGCGAGAACCGCGACGAGCTGTAGGTGCCGAACCAGGTGGTGTAGGCGCCACCGCCGGACGGGTTCGCCGCGAGCCAGGTCTGGGACTTCTGCGAGTACGTCGCGGCGTTGGTGACGGCCGTCTTCAGCGCGGTCTGCTCACTCGTGGTGCAGCCGCGGAAGGTGATGCTGACCGCGGCCGCCGCAGCGGCGACCTGCACCTTCTCGGTGGTGACCGGCGCGGCGCCGGCCACCTTGGCGGTGCTGCGGATGCCGGCGCTGGTGCGGACGGTGGCCCGGCCGGCGTCGACCTGGAGCGCGCCCGGCCGGGCCGCGGTCGCCCCGGTACGAGCCCGCACCTGGGTCGAGGCCAGTGCGACGGTGATGGTTCCCGGCTGGGACAGGTCGTAGTCGTCCGCCAGGTTCACCGTCGCGGCGTAGGTGCCTCCGGCCGGAATGCGGGTGTAGTCGGCCGCGGTCGGCGCCCCGAGTTTCGCCAGCTTGCCCCGGTAGGGCACCGGCACACCGTTTCTGGTCACGGCCAGGACGGCTTTGGACTCGCGAGCCTGCGGCAGGTCCCGGGAGAGCACGTCGACCGCCGACGATGAGGTGTTCCGCACCGTCACCCGTACGGTGAGGGCGCTGCTGGTCACCTGGCTGATCTGGACGGTCGTGGTGAGACCGGCGGCACTGCCGGCTGCCGCCGCGCTCGCCCCGACGGTGACGGCTGCCGGGATCGCGATCCCGACAGCGAGGCACGCGGCCCACAGTGGACGTCGAGAGATGCGCACGTGGTCTCCCTTCTCGGCTATCGACTCCGATGGGCGCCCTCCAGGGAGGAGGCAAGGAGTCGATGCATGAAATCAACGATCCTCAATTTAGATGATCACCTTCTTCCAGTGATGGCACATTCTCATCCCAAACGGGTCATAGCCCGACGCAGCGCCGCCGCCGGCGACGAGATCAAGGCAGAGTTCGGCCTCGATTGACGCCGTGGCGGTCGATTTCGATGGCTCAATCCGCTACCCGCGATAGACGAACGCAAACAGGCTGCCGAGGTGGCGGTTACCAAGAGTTACAGAAGCGTAGTTCCCGGAACTATACTTCTGTAACTCTGCCGGTCGAGCCGCGGATGATCAGGTCGGTGCCCAGCTCGACGTGGCGGGCGTCCAGGTCGTGGCCTTTCAGCATGCGGACCAGCATCGTCACCGCCATCCGGCCCATCTCGGCCAGCGGCTGGTGGACCGTGGTCAGCATCGGCTCGGTGGCCTGGCCGATGTCGGCGTCGTCGAAACCGCCGATCGACAGGTCCTGCGGCACCCGCAGGCCGCGTTCCCGGGCCGCCCGCAGCGCGCCCACCGCGGTCTTGTCGTTGAAGCAGGCCAGCGCCGTCGGCCGCGCCGGCCGGTCGAGCAGCTCGCAGGCGGCCCGATAGCCGTTCTCCACGCTCGGCTCGTTCACGAACCGGATCCGTTCCGGTGACGGCAGCACCCCGGCGTCGGCGAGCGCCGCCACATACCCCGCCATCCGCGACGTCGTGACCAGCCACTCCTTGGGGCCGGCGATGATCCCGACCTGCCGGTGCCCCAGCTCGACGAGGTGGGCCATGAGGAGCCGGGCCCCGGTCACGTGCGCGCTGGAGACGGCGACGATGTCGCGCGGCGGGCTGGTCCGCGGGTCGAGCACGACGAACGGGAACCCCTGGTCACGCAGCCGGGCCAGTTCGTCGGGTGACTCCGGCGGCAGGATGAGGACTCCGCCGGCGATCCCGGCGGTCCGGGGCAGGCCGGTGAGCATGCCCGGCCGCCGCGCCGACGTGCCCGCGTTGACCACCGCGGTCATGCCGTGCAGCTCGATGGTCTCCACGATCGACGACACCATCGGACCGAAATAATCGTCCAGCAGGTACGGGCACCGCACGAACACGCCACCGGCCGGCGCCCGGGACACGAGCAGCCCGTCGTGCCCGAGCCGCCGGGCGGCGTGCAGGACCAGCTCACGCGTACGCGGGGCGACGTTGTCCTGGCCGTTGAGCACGCGGGACACGGTGGCGATGGACAGATTGGTCTCGGCGGCGATCTGCCGTACCGTCGCGCGCTTTTTCAACCTAGGACCCCGTCCACCGTTCCATATCTGAATGTAACAATGTAACAGATCCGGAACCGGTTTCGACCAGCGGATATGTCCTGGCGATGACAGCGCTGCATTGACATGTATAAGCCGCGAGTGTTCCATCTGCGTTACGTCGGCTGGGCAGGAGGTCCGCGGCGTTCCGTTGTTCACACAGGGAGTTCCCCATGCCGTTGACAGGCATCCCGTCAATCAGGCGACGACTACTCACCGTCGCCACCACCACCGCGGTCGTCGGCGGCCTCGGCATCCTCGGCATCACCAGCGCGTCCGCCGCCAGCGCCGGCTCCCTGGTCGGCGCGGGCAGCGGCAAATGCCTCGACGTCGCTAACAACTCGACCGCGGACGGCGCCGCCATCCACATCTGGACCTGCTACAGCACGGTCGCCAGCCAGCGCTGGACGCTCGCCGACAACGGCCAGGTCCAGTCGCAGGGCAAGTGCCTCGACGTCGCCAACAACGGCACCGCCGACGGTTCCCTCACACATCTGTGGACCTGCTACGACAGCGTCAACACGCAGAAGTGGTCGCTCAACGCGTCCGGCGCGCTCGTCAACCAGGCCAGCGGCAAGTGCCTCGACGTGCAGAACAACGGCACCGCCGACGGCTCGCGCCTGCAGATCTGGGCGTGCGCCGGCTCCGCCAACCAGCGATGGACCCTTTCCGGAGGTACCACCACGCCGCCCACGACCCCGCCCACCACGCCGCCGAACGACACCCCGGTCACCAACCCCGACCTGGGCCCGAACGTGTCGGTCTTCGACCCGTCGATGGCCGCGTCGACCATCCAGAGCCGGCTCAACACGGTCTTCAACCAGCAGGTCACCAACCAGTTCGGCACCCAGCGGTACGCGCTGCTGTTCAAGCCCGGCACCTACAACGTCGACGCCAACGTCGGCTTCTTCACCCAGGTCGCCGGTCTCGGACTGGTCCCCGGCCAGACCACCATCAACGGCCGGGTGCACGTCGAGGCCGACTGGTGGCCGGACGGCTCGCAGAACGCCACGCAGAACTTCTGGCGTTCCGCCGAGGGTCTGGCCGTCAATCCGACCGGTGGACTGGACCGATGGTCGGTGTCACAGGCTGCCCCGTACCGCCGCATGCATGTCCGTGGGAATCTCGCGCTCTCCGACGGCGGCTGGTCGTCGGGCGGCTGGATCTCCGACACCAAGATCGACGGGCAGATCGACTCCGGCTCGCAGCAGCAGTGGATCACCCGCAACTCGCAGATCGGGTCGTGGACCGGCCGCAACTGGAACCAGGTGTTCGTCGGTGTGCAGGGCGCCCCGGCCACCAGCTTCCCCAATCCTCCCTACACCAACATCGGACAATCTCCGGTCGTACGGGAGAAGCCCTACCTGTACATCGACGCCGCCGGCGCGTACCGCGTCTTCGTCCCCGCTCTGCGCCGCAACACGTCCGGCACCACCTGGGCCGGTGGCAGCCCCGCCGGCGAGTCGATCTCGCTGAGCCGCTTCTACATCGTCCGGCCCGGTGACACCGCCGCCAACATCAACGCCGCCCTCGCCGCCGGCAACAACCTGCTGGTCACGCCGGGCACGTACAACATCAACCAGACCATCAACGTGACCCGCGCCGACACCGTCGTGCTGGGTCTGGGGCTGGCCACGTTCGTGCCGCAGAACGGCATCGTCCCGATGCGCGTCGCCGACGTCGACGGCGTGAAGGTCGCCGGCATCATGTTCGACGCCGGCACCACCAACTCGCCGCTGCTCATGGAGGTCGGCCCGAACGGCTCGTCCACCGACCACTCGGCCAACCCGACGTCGCTGCACGACGTGTTCTTCCGCATCGGCGGCTCGATCGCCGGCAAGGCCACGGTCAGCCTCCAGATCAACAGCGACGACGTGATCGGTGACCACACCTGGATCTGGCGCGCCGACCACGGCAACAACGGAACCGTCGGCTGGAACATCAACACGGCCGACACCGGCCTGATCGTCAACGGCGACGACATGACCTTCTACGGCCTGTTCGTCGAGCACTACCAGAAGTACCAGACCATCTGGAACGGCGAGAACGGCCGCACGTACTTCTACCAGAACGAGATGCCGTACGACCCGCCGAACCAGGCCGCCTACATGAACGGCTCGACCCGTGGCTACGCCGCCTACAAGGTGGCCGACGCGGTCAACAACCACCAGGCCTACGGGCTGGGCTCGTACGCGTACTTCAACGTGAACCCGTCGGTGGTCAACGAGCGGGCCTTCGAGGTGCCGAACAAGTCGGGCGTCCGCTTCAACAGCATGGTCACCGTGTCACTGGGTGGCACCGGCACCATCAACCGCATCATCAACAACACCGGCGCCACCGTGAACAGTGGCAGCCAGGTCGCGTACCTGGTCACCGGCCCCTGATCCGCCTTTGACCCGATCGCCGGGCCGGGCCTGCAGAGGCCCGGCCCGGCGTTTGTTCCGCCACGGGCCGGCGATCCGGCTGGATCCTTCGAACCGGCCGGCGTCGCGCGGGGTATCCCGTATCGAGCAGCTTGAAGTGGTGTGCGGCCGCCGAGACGGGGATGACCGATGTTTGACGATCGCTTGAGGGCCCTGGCCGTCCTGAGAGACGACGGCGAGGCACTGCTACGGCGGGCACGTTCGGCCGCACACGCGCCCGGGGAAGCGGGTTCGGACTCGACCGGGTCGGTGACGGTGACGCTGAACGAGCACGGCCGGGTTGCCACAGTCAGCGTGGTGAACCGCTGGCGGTCGAGTCTGACCAGGGAACAGTTGGGCGAGGCAGTCGCCGAAGCGGTCCGGGACGCCTCCGTGCGACGCCTGACCGCATGGGGCGACGAGTACGCCAGACCCGTCGCGCCGGAACCGGTGCCCCCGCCCGCCAGGCTTCAGCAGCACCTGGAGGCCATCACGTCGGCCCCGCTCTCCGGTGCCGACCGTGAAGCCGCTCTGGTCGTGCTACTTCACGTGGTCGAGTCGATCGAGCAGGGTCTCGACGAGGTGTCCAGCCGGATGCAACAGACCCTGAGCGCAACCCACACCGGCCACAGTTCGCACCGTGAGGTGACCGTGGAACTGACCGGCGGCGGTGACGTCGTGGCCGTCCGGTTCAAGCGCTCCTGGCTGGACGACGCCCACGAGGCGAATCTCGCCCGGCAGATCGTGATGGCCTTCCGGGCCGCCTACGAGCAGGTCGCCGCACACGGCGTCGAGCGTCTGATCGCCGACAGCCCGCTCGGCGAGGCGCAGTGGGTGATGCAGGATCCATTCGGTTTCGCCCGGCGATTCGGAATGGACAGCCGATGACTCTGAAAGCCGCACTGGAGGCGTTGCGCCAGGATGCCGCGTCGTGGGAACAGGTCGCGTCGGTGACCAGGCAGGCGGCTCACGAGGCGAGTCTGTTGAATCTGGGGCCCGGCGAGCTGTCCTGGGCCTCGCTGCCGAGCGGGCTGCTGGACACCTACGCCGAGTTGCAGCGCAAGGTGGTGACCTTGCTGGACGAGGCGAGCGAGGTGTACAGCGGGTTGAGCAGGAAGCTCGACAAGGTCGCCTACGAGTACGAGACGAACAACGACCGAGCCGCCCGGGAACTGGAGGGAGTGTGGGAGGTCCGTGAGTAGCACCGAGGCAGTCCTCCTCGAACGCATCAACTCGACAATTTCCCGTATCGACGGCAAGACCGTCGAGCTGCAGAACTCGATCAACGACAAGATGGGGTACATCCCTCCGCCCCTGCAGTCCCGGATCCGCCAGGGCTGGGATGACTTCTGCGCGTTCATGCAGCGCATCTGGGACAACCTGACGACGATCCTGTCCAACATGGGTTCACTGTCCGCGCTGTCGACGACCGCGCAGGCGTGGAGCGACCGGGTCGGTGTTCCGGTCAGCGGCCAGGTGCAGGCCGCCGACGCGGGGCTGCTCACCGTGGACACCAACTGGGACGGGGATGCCGCGGACGCGTACCGGCAGATGCTGCCCTTGCAGAAGACCGCTCTGGAGAAGGTCAAGACGACCCTCACCGATGGCCTCGCCACGGCTCTGGACCAGGTGCACAACGGGGTCTTCCTGTTCTGGACCGGTCTGGCCGGGGCCCTGGTCGCTCTGGCTGTCGGCCTCGTCGGCGCTATCGCCTCCAGCGCCACGATTCTCGGCATGCCGGCGGCGCCGTTCATCGCGGCCGGTGCGGCGGTGACCGCGTCGGTGGCGCTGATCGTCGGCTGCGAGACCCTCAAGAGGGCCTGCACCTCGGCCAACACCACACTGCGGCAGAAGTTCGACGACACCGGGTTCCTCCGGGGCCACTGGCCGCCGGCGGGTACGTCATGACCGCCACTCCGGCCAAGCGGGCCGGGAACGCCATGCTCATCATCATGATCGTGGTGGTGGCGCTGGCCGAATGCCTTCTCGCCCTGCTCGGGGCGATGGCCTGGCAGGGACGCCGGGACGGCGGCTTCACACCTGAGGAAGCCATGCCGTTCACCGTGATGGGATTGTCCGCCGCGGTCGGTGTCCTGCTCGCGATGTTCGCGATCGTGGCTCTTCTGCGCGGGCCGCGAGGTCAAGGTCTGGCCCGGGTCACGGCCGGTCTGGCGTGGTTGCGGCTGGGTGGCGTGATTCTCGCGCTGACGGTGGGAGCTCTCACCTTCGGCGTCTCCGCGGTGGCCGCTGCGTTCCCGGCGTTCGGAGTCGTGCTCGCGGTGGGTGATGCCATCGGCGGGCTCGTCGTCGCCGGGGCAGCGGTTCGCCGTACCCGAAACGGGTGAACCGCCCGCGGTGGCGGCGCCCGGTGTTGATCGTGTTCGTCGCGTTGATCGAGCGCACGGCCAGGTCTAGTGATCCGCGGACGCGGATGCGGTGCCGGCGGGCCGTGCATCCGGGGCCGAATCTCACCGCAGGCTCCTCTGCTGCTGGCAGAACCGGGTTCGATCGGGTGTCGGGGGCGACGACGGCTCACTACCGTCGGTGCATGGCAGACGTGACGTACCAACCGCGGCCTCTCTTGCGCACCCTGCTCGGCGAGGTGCTGCGGCGCCGTCGGCTGGAGCAGGAGCGGACCCTTGCCGAGGTCGCCCGGGACGCGTGCGTCTCGGTGCAGTACCTGTCCGAGGTCGAGCGGGGCCGTAAGGAGGCGAGCTCGGAGATCGTGGCCGCCGTCTGTGACTCGCTGGGCATCGGGCTGGGTGACCTGCTGGCCGAGGTGGGGCGCGACCTCACCGCGCACCGCGCCCCGGTCCTCCGGCTGGAGACCGCCCGGCTGGAGACGGTCCGGCTGCGCCGCGCGGCACACGCCCCGCGCGGCGCCCGGACCGGCGATGTCGTTCTGCTGGCCGCCTGATCAGGTGGCTTCCGGCTCAGCGCCGCTCGATCAGGCGGCTTCCGGATCAGCGCCGCTCGGCCAGGTGGTTACCGGCTCAAACGGCGCTCGATCAGGCGGCGTTGAGCCGGTAACCGCGCGGCTCGCGGCGGGTGATGACCCGGTCGGCGAGGCCGTAGGCGACGGCGTCGGGGGCGGCCAGGGTCAGCCGGCGGTCGGTGTCCTCCCGGATCTTGGCGACCGAATGGCCGGTGTGCTCGGCCAGGATCTGATCCATCTCGGCCCGGACCTTGGCCACCTCCTTGGCCTCCACGGCCAGGTCCGGCAGCGTGCCGCGGGCCTGGCCGGACGGCTGGTGCAGGGTCACCTTCGCGTGCCGCAGCACCGACCGTTTGCCCGGGGTGCCGGCCGCCAGCAGCGCCGCCGACGCCGATGCGGCCTGGCCGACGCAGGTGGTGGCGATGTCGCACCTGATGAAGTGCATCGTGTCGTAGATCGCCGTCAGCGCGCTGAAGGAGCCGCCCGGCGAGTTGATGTACAGGCCGATCTCCTGTTCCCCGCTGGACTCCAGGTGGATCAGCTGGGCGATCACCACGTTGGCGACGCCGTCGTCGATCTCGGTGCCGAGGAAGATGATCCGGTCCGACAGCAGCCGCGAGTAGATGTCGAAGGCGCGTTCCCCGCTCGGCGTCTTCTCCACGACGGTCGGGATGGTGTAGTGGCTCATGCGCTCAGTCCCATCGGGCGGTGGGTCATGTCGGGGCGTACGTCGTCGACGCTGTCGAGGACCCGGTCGATGAGGCCGTATTCGAGCGCCTCCTCGGCGGTGAACCAGCGGTCCCGCCGGCTGTCGCGTTCGACCATGTCGATCGTCTGCCCGGTGTGCTCGGCGGTCAGGCGCAGCAGTGTCTGGCCGAGCCGTTCCAGCTGGTTGGCGTAGATCTCCACGTCCGCCGCGGTGCCGCCGAACCCGGCCGAGCCCTGGTGCATCAGGATCTGGGCGTGCGGCAGCGCGTACCGCTTGCCGGGGGTGCCGGCGGTGAGCAGGAACTGCCCCATGCTGCCGGCGAGCCCGAGGGCCAGCGTGCTGACGTCGTTGGGGATCAGCCGCATGGTGTCGTAGATCGCCAGCCCGGCGGTGACCGAGCCACCCGGCGAGTTGATGTACAGGTTGATGGTGCTCAGCGGGTCCTCCGCGGACAACAGCAGCAGCTGCCCGCAGATCCGGTTGGCGATCGGGTCGTCGACCTCGGCCCCGAGCACGATGATGCGCTGGTGCAGCAGCTGGACGGACAGCTGGTCGTCGACGGACCCGGTCCCGCCCGTCGCCGCGGCAGTGAATGGATACATGGTTTCTCCTCGGGCTCGGCCCTGCGTTCCGTCTCCACCTTCGAGGTGATGACGCCCGCCGGCCAAGCCGATCTGCGGTCAGCAGATGAGGCCGTCCAGAAGGTGGCGGGAGGCCACTCGACGCCCATATCGGCAGTTTTGCATTCGTCTATTGCCTGCGCGGATTTCGCAGGTCTACTCTCCCGTGTGCAAGATCACGGGGACTTGCATTTCACCAACGGCCGTCATCGATGCGGGCCGTTGTCGGGGGGTATGAGTCATGGCGCGACGCGTCGTGCGATCTTTCGGGCTGTCAAAACGCCGAACCACCATCAGAACTCTGGTCGTCAGCACCGTCGTCACCGTGCTGGCCTCGCTCGCCCACGGTTTCCCGGCGCAGGCCGCGCCGGACTGGAACCTCGGTAACACCGGGGCGTCGCAGATCTCCGACCTCAACGCGCAGGCCACCGGCCTGATCCGCAACGACGGTCTCGGTAAGTGCCTCGACGACATGAACGGCAACACCGCCAACGGCGCTCCGATCGTGTCGGCCGCCTGTTCCGGCGCGGCCACCCAGAACTGGACCTACCAGCGCGAGACCGACCTCTGGGACGACGGCACCATCCGGTCGGCCGCCGCGCCGACCAAGTGCCTGACCGTCACCAGCACCAACGGCGGCGCCGCCCAGTCGATCGCGATCGGCGGCACGCTGCAGATGATGCTGACCGAAGGCGGTCAGGTCTACGCGAAGACCAGCGCTGTCGGCCTGGGCGGCTGGACGAAGGAGACCGACTACAACGTCTCCGACATCGCCGTCGGCTCGGACGGCACCCAGATGATCGCCGACGGCGGCATCTACGCGCGCAGCAACGTCGGCGCGGACGGCTGGGTGTACGAGGGCGGCGGCTGGGTGGAGGACATCGCCACCAACGGCGGCGTCCAGATGTACCTCTCGTACTCCGACAAGATCGTCTACGCCCGGCAGGGCATCGGTGACGCGTCCGGCTGGGTGGCCGAGAGCGCCGCCGGTGTGAAGGCGATCGCGGTCGGCTCCGACGGCACCCAGATGATCATCGGCAGTGACGGCGCGGTCTACGCCCGCAACAGCATCGGCCCGGCGAGCGGCTGGGTGAAGGAGCTCGCCCCGGGCGCGAAGGCGATCGCCACCAACGGCGGCGTGCAGATGCTGATCGGCAGCGACGGCTACGTCTACGCCAAGACCGGCATCGGCATGGGCGGCTGGGTCAAGGAGTCCACGATCACCGCCGCCGACCCGAACTTCGACACCGCCATCGCGGCCGGTTCGGACGGCACCCAGGTGATGCGCGGCTCGGACGGTTTCGTCTACGCCAAGAAGGGTGTCGCGGCCGGCGGCTGGACCAAGGAGGTGTCGGCCCCCTCGTCCCCGGGTTTCGGGGACTCGCTGTCGGCCGGCGCCGGTGGTCTGCACGCCGTGGTCGGCGGCACCGGACTGGTGCTGGCCCGGACCGGGCTCGGCACGGCGTTCACCACCGAGACCGACCTGGCCACCGAGAAGGACAGCGCCCGCCCGGTCCAGATGTACGACTGCCACGACTGGGACAGCCAGCACTGGATCTTCGAGTACCACCGCAACGGGAGCATCCAGCTCAACAACCAGGCCGCCAACCGCTGCCTGGACACGCCGAGCTCGTCGACCGCCAACAACGTGGCCCTGTGGATCTACGCGTGCAACGGCTCGGACGCGCAGCGGTTCCTCCCGCCGACCCGGCCGCAGGCGCCGAGCGGGCCGATCACCAACACGGTGATGAGCAAGTGCGCGATCCCGGCGTCGACGACAGCGGTTCCGGCCGCGGCCACCGCCGTGGTGCTCTACACCTGCAACGTCGGCTACTCCACCGGCCCGCTGCTGCCGTGGCTGCTCAACACCGACGGCACGCTCACCGCGGGCGGCATGTGCCTGGGCCTCAACGGCGGCGAGACCGTGACCGCCGACAAGACGCTGACCGTGATGGCCAAGTGTGCGGGCACCCTGGACCAGCAGTGGGTGGTCGGCTGGGACACCGCCGGCCGGCCGCGTCTGGTCAACCCGAACTCGGGTCGCTGTCTCGACGTGCCGAACTCGACCACGGTCAACGGCACCCAGCTGTGGATCTACACCTGTAACAACACCGGCGCCCAGGTGTGGAACGTCCCGCACGCGGCGCGCACCTTCGTCGGCCCGGTCACCGCGACCCCGTCCGTCCTTCCGTCCGGCACCGCGTCGGACTGGGAGCGGCAGCGGGCGATGGACGAGGCCGAGTGGGCCCGCGACACCCGCGCGCACCTGGCTCTGGTCCTGCACGCCGGCGGCAGCAACGTACGCCAGGCCGCCGCGCAGACGCTGGCCGGCCCGGACACCGCGCTGAAGACGCCCTGGCACACCTGGGTCGACGGCACCTGGCTGGACGGCTGGTACAACGGCACCAGCGTTCCGCTCAACGCCGACATCGCCGCGGCGAAGACCGCCGACCAGGCCCGCGCCCAGCGGGAGTCGGGCCGCCGGGACAACTTCAGCGGCTACCCGATGTCCGGTTACGGCTCGGTGCCCGACTACGACACCGACGTCACCGACTTCATGTCGGCCGACGCCACCCGCCGGATGACCTCCAGCGCCGTCTACGCCGACCTGACCATGCCGAAGGCCGAAGCCGCGGCCCAGGCCAAGGTCCGCGAGATCGCCGCCGCTCACGCCGCCGCCGTCCCGGCCGACGCGTGGAAGTGGAACATGTACTCCCGGCAGGCCATCGAAGGCTCGGCCGACGAGGTTCGCCGGTTCATCCAGTACGACGGCTGGCCGACCGTGGCGCCGCAGCCGGGCACCACGGAGTTCCGGGTCGAGGTCGAGTCCCTCAAGACGCGCTGGGCGCAGGGTGACCCGACCAACCCGATCGACCCCGAAGAAGTGCTGATCGACGTCGAGGAGACCGCCTGGGCCGAATGGCAGGCGGAACTGAACGCGCAGGCTCAGCCCCGCGCCGACATCATCGCCGCCGAGATGCAGGCCCTGGACACGCTGCGGGCCAGTGCCGAGACGATGCACGACGGCCTGGGGTACGCCTGGACCGCCCGCGGCATCCTGTGGGCGCAGGACCAGAAGACGAAGTTCCCGTCGGACTGGTCGAGCGTCGACATGACGGCCGCCCCGAAGAACCTGAACCTGATCAAGGCGAAGGTCGCCGGGCTGGCCGAGGCGGCCAAGAACCACGCGGCTGTCGCGCAGGACGCCGCCGACAAGGCGGTCGCCGCCCGTGACCGGGCCTACACCACAGCCACGAGCGCCGGGTTCCCGGTCGGCCGCGGGCTGACCTACGCCCAGCAGTCGGCGCAGATCGCCCTGGCCGCGGCGGCGTCGGCGCAGGCCACCGCGAACGCGATGCAGACCGTGGTCGCGGCCACCAACGCCACCCTGGCCAACTCGGCGACCCTGCTCGCGAACGCCGGCGCTCAGGCACACGCGGCCCGTGCCCTGTTCCTGCGCCAGTCGGCTCAGGACAGCGCCGCCCGCGCCGCCCGGCTGGCCACCCAGGCGCAGGCCCAGGCGACCGCCGCGGCCAACGCCGCCGCCAAGGTCGCCGCGGACAAGGCGAAGATCGCGGTCGTCGAGGCCAACGCCAAGGCGGCGCTGGCCCGGGCCGAGGCGGCCGCCGACGACGCGGCCCGGCAGCAGCAGATCGCGGCCAAGGCCAAGGCCACCGCCGAGGCGGAACGGCAGAAGGCGGCCGCCGCGAACGCGACCGCGCAGCAGCAGGCCGCGATCGCCGAGTCGAAGAAGAACGAGGCCCAGGCGGCAGCCGGACGGGCGGACGCCGACGAGGCGACAGCGCTGCGCGCCGAATCCGACGCCGCAGCGGCCGAGTCCCGCGCGTACGCCGCACGCAAGACCCTCGACCAGAAGATGGCCGCGGCTGCGGTGGCCGACGCGAAGGCAGCGGCCGCGCAGGGTTCGGCCGGCGCCGACGCCGCCGAGGCGGAGGCCCGCATCGCCCGGGCCGCGGCCAACGACGCGGGTGTCGCCGCGGACAACGCCAACCAGGCGGCCCGCGCCGCCGAGGGCGCGGCCGCACGGGCCCGGACGGCGGCCACCGTCGCCCGGGCCGCCGCGGACCGGGCCGCGGCCGACGTCCGCAAGGCGGAGACCGCGGTCAAGCAGACCCGGGCCGCGTCGGTGAAGGGCCACGCCCTCGCCGCCGACGCGATCTGGAACGCCCGCGAATCGGCGAACTTCGCCACCGCGGCCCGGCAGTCGGCCGCCGACGCCAAGCAGGAAGCGGCCAACGCCAAGGCCGCGGCAATCGAGGCCAAGCAGGAGGCGGCCGGTGCGCTCGCCGACAGCGCGGTCGCGATCGGCCAGGCCGTGGCGACCGGACAGGCCGCGCAGGAGGCCGCCGCGGCGGCCCTGAAGGTGGCCGCGCCGGCCGACGAGGCGATCGACCTGGCCGACCCGTGGGCGACCACCGACTCGGCGGCCGGCCTCGCGGTGCTCAGCTCGCAGGCGGCCAAGACGATCGCCGAGGCCCAGGCCAACGTCTCGGCGGCGCAGGCGGCTGCCGCCTCGGCACTGGCGGCCGCCGCGGTGGACGCCGCGAACCGGGCCGCCGGGGACGCGAAGCTGACCGCCCAGGCGGCGGCGGACGCGGCGGTGTCGGCGTCCAAGGCGGCCGCCTCGGCTGCGGCGGCGACCAAGTCGGCGGCCTAGGCCGCGGCCGACGCCAAGGCGACCCAGCAGGCGTCGGCACGGATCGACGAGATGGACGCCAAGGCGCAGGCCGCCCTCGAACGGGCTCGCAACTCGGCGGCCGCCGCGGACGCCGACGCGTCGTCGGCGGAGTCGTCGGCCGACGAGGCCGAACGGGACGCCGTCGCGGCCCGGGGCGCGGCGGACGAGGCCGCGGCCGACGCCGAACAGGCCGACCAGTTCGCGACCGAGGCTGAGCTGTCCGCCGCGTCGGCCCGGGAGGCCGCCGACAACGCCCAGGCCTCGGCCGACGCGGCGCAGGCGTCGCTCAACGCCATCGAACAGGCGCTGGCCAGTAACCCGCAGCAGACCGGCCAGGTCACCAACGGCGGTGACGCGGTCGCGACGTCGCTCGACAACATCTACATGGTCCCGGTCCAGACCGGATACAGCTTCAACCCGACGAGTGACTGCGTCGGGACCGGCGGCTGCGACGTGACCGGGATCTACCGGTCCCAGGGCTACTACGTCTACCTGCTGGCCAGCTGTGTCACGCCGAGCGCCGACCCGAACGTCTGCATCAACACCGGCAGCGGGCCGCAGGTCCAGCTCGACGAGCTGATGACCGAACCGTTCGACGTCTCGACCGAGGCCACGATCCACGTGACCCAGCAGCAGATGCTCGAATCCACGCTGCGTGCGCTGCCGGGCATCCTGTTCGGCGAGTTCATCGGCTGCTACAAGAAGCTCACCCCGGGCGACGACGGCGGCAGCTGGCTCGACTGCGGGTTCGTGGTCGCCGAGATCGTCCTGCCGTTCGCGCTCAAGGGCATCGCGCTCGCTGTCAAGGAGCTGCGGATCGCGATGGTGGCGTACAACGTCGCCGGCATCGACGCGGCGATCGGCGCGCTCAAGGTCACCTCGATCAACGCGCGGACGTTCCTGAAGCTCAAACAGGCCGCCATGGCGGCCCGGGCCAAGGCCATCTTCAACGGCTGGGGCTCCTGCCTGACCGGCCACAGTTTCGCGGCCGGCACCGGCGTGCTGATGGCCGACGGCAGCGTCAAGGCGATCGAGGACGTCCGGGTCGGCGACCTGGTCCGCAACGCCGAGCCCGGCGGTACGGTCCAGGCGCACCGGGTCACCGAGGTGCACGTCACCGAGACCGACACCGAGTTCACCGAACTGACGGTGACCGGCCCGGACGGCCGCCGGGCGGTCGTCACCGGCACGCAGAACCACCCGTTCTACAGCCTGAACCGTCAGGCGTTCGTGGACGCGGGCCGGCTGACGGCCGGTGACCTGCTGCGGACCGACGGGGCCGAACCGGTCACCGTCGTGTCGGTCCGTAACTACACCGGCTCGATGACCACCCATGACCTGTCCGTCGAGGGCGTGCACACGTACTTCGTCGTCGACGGCGGTCTGCCGATCCTGGTGCACAACACCTGCCCGGTCATCCAGGCCGTGCAGAAGGTCCTCGGCCTGCGATCCGGGACGTGGGACCACATCACCGGCACGGACGGGCTGAAGATCGAGGACGCGCTCGGCGGCAACCTCTACCCGGGCCACCCGTACATCGACGCCTACGACACCGCGACGAGGACCGGGACCAGCATCAAGACCGTCGACTGGCGGTACGACACGATCGACTCGGCGGGCAAGTTCAAGAGCAAGATCAGATCGCTGCTGAAGACGCTGAACAACGGTCGGCTGGTCGACGACGGCTGGACCCTGTCGAAGCAGTACAAGCGCGGCGACATCTCCAACTGGGTGCTGCGGGTCGCGTACCCGCAGAACCCGCCGCCGGGCTACGTGGAGAAGGCCCTGGAACTCGTCGAGGAGGCCAAGGGCATGAACATCCAGCTCTACCTGCACCCGATCGACGGCTGACCGGAGGATGGCGGGCGCCGCCTCGGCGGCGCCCGCTGTCACGCGTGTGCGGGGAGCGCGGGCAGCGACTCCTCCTTGAGCACGCCGCTGCCGGCGATGACCTCGGCGATGCGCGGGTCGAGCAGCCACGCCTCGCCCTGGTTGCTGCCGGCGTAGAGGGTGTAGAGCCGGGGGACCGCACCGGCCTCGGCGAGCAGGTCGTTGACCACCGCGAGCGGCCGGACCGTCGACACCCACCACGGGTTGCCTGCCGCCCAGTCGGCCGGCGTCCACACCACACAGCGGCGGCCGTTGATCGCGATGACGTAGTCACCGCTGTCCACGCTGCCGGGATAGTCGATCAACTCGAATCGAAGGTCCACACCGTGCTCGCGCAGGGCCGGGACGAGATCGACCTGGAGGGTACGGGCGACCCCGCCCTCGGCCATCTCCTCCCCGTCGACCTCGAAGAAGCGGGACCCCGGCTCCTCGTCGAGGGTCGCCTTGCCACCGAGCGGATGTGCGCCCTCCGCGACCGCACGTTCCCCGGTGGCGGCGTCCTCCGCCGAGAAGTCCTGCCACCAGCCCAGTTCCCGCAGCTGGCGGGCCATCTCCACGTAGCTCTGATCCATACCGGCATCATGCCCTAAACATCGACGGCGAGACGTACGTTGCGGACCTGCCCGCCGCGCTCGTGCAGCAGCCACGTGCCGGTCGTGGTCTCCCAGACGGTGACATCGGGCGCGGCCACCACGTCGACCAGACGCTGCGGGCTCACCGCACGGCGCAGCGAGTCCACCACCGACGACAATCCGGTGGTACGGCGTCCGTCCGGCCAGCACACCACCGCGCTGTGCGCCCACCGGCCACGAACCGCCCCCGGCGAACCGTCCAGGATCGCTGCCGCCTCGGCCCGGCGTAGCGTGGTCAGCGCCGCGGATTCGTCGTGACGCTCGTCCCGTACCAGCGGAAGGATCTTGGAAAGCTGCCGCCGGGCCTCGTTGAGCCGGCTGCGAACCGTGCCCACCGGAATCACGCACAGCCCGGCGATCCGCTCGTAGGAATCGTGTGCGCTGAAATACCGCAGCATCGTCACCGGCCGCAACGCCGGCGACAGCCGCGCCAGCGCATGCCGCACCCAGTCCCGGTCGGCATACCGTTCGACCGGGTCGTCAGCCGCAAAGGCCAGATCAAGATCGGACATATCCATCGGTACGGGCTGCGCCTGCCGCAGTCGGGTCCGGCAGAGGTTGCGCACGATCGTATGCAGCCAGAACCGTACCGCCGACGGATCACGCAGCTGCCCGATCCGGGTGAGCACGGTGATCGCCGCCTCCTGGCACACGTCGTCGGCGTCCGGCCCGGCGCCCAGGATCTGCTGCGCGACCGACCGCATCCCGGCGTAGTGTGCCTGGAAAAGCCTGGTCAGGCTGGCCGCGTCGCCGCGCTGGGCGGCACGGACGAGCAGTTCGGTCTCCATGCCGGACGAACCTAGAGACGCCCACTGGACGATTTGTTGACCACCGGCCCGAACTTCCCGCCCACCCCGGTCGTCTGGTGAACGTGACCGAATTCTTTTCCACCGCCGGCGGCACGCGGCTGGCGTACCACCTCGCGGGCGACGGCCCGGTGATGATCGCCCACCCCGGCGGACCCGGAGTCGAATACTCCTATCTGCGGTTTCCGCAGCTGGAGAAGACCTTCACCATGGTGTACGTGGAACCGGCCGGCACCGGCGCATCGGACCCGTTGCCGGAGCACGCCACCTACGCCGGCACCTACGCCGGCCTGCTCCACGAACTGGTCGAACACCTGGCCGTGCCACGGGTGTACCTTTTCGGTCATTCGCACGGCGGGGTGGTCGCCCAGCAGTACGCCCTGGACCACCCGGACCGGGTCGCCGGCCTCGTCCTGTACAGCTCGACACCGGTCACCGACGACGACTTCTGGGCCGCCGGCAGCCGTCAGGCGGCCGCGTACCCGCAGCGTCACCCGGACGTCCCGGAGGCGGCCGGCGCGGCAGCCGCCCTGGAGGCGCCGCTGCTGGCGGAGACCGACGCCGCCAAGACCGCCCGGATGAGGGCCGGCCTGCCGGTCTACTTCGCCGACTTCTGGGGCCGGCGCGCCGAGTTCCAGCCACTGCGCGACGCCATGCGCACCTGGCTCGTCGACTTCGGGACGACCGCGATCGACCACCGGCCGCGGCTGCCGGAGATCACCGCGCCGACGCTGGTGATCACCGGCCGGCACGACTTCATCTGCGGGCCGGAATGGGCGGCGGCGCTGCACACCGGCATCGCCGGATCGCGGCTGGTGATCCTGGAGAACAGCGGCCACTTCGGCCACCTCGAGGAGCCCGGGACGTTCGCCGCCGAGGTCCGGCGGCTGACCTTTCCCGAGGAGGTACGCGGCGCGTTCCGCCGTGGCGACACGGCCGAGGTGACGCGTCTCGCCGAGGAGCAGCTCGCCCGGTCCGGCGAACCGGCGGGCGAGGTCGAGGCCCGGTACGCGCTGTCCCGCCTGGCCCTGCGCGCCGGCGACCTGCCCCGCGCCGAGAAATTGGCGGGCGCCGCCTTGGAGGTCGCGCTGCGCGCCGGCGACCGGGCCCTGGAGGAACGCCCCCGCCACGTGCTGGCCGCCGTCGCCCGCCTCGCCGGCGACTACGAGCTGGCCCGCGAACGCTACCTGGCGAGCATCGAACTCAACACCGAGCTGGGCCGGCCCGGCGTGGTCGATTCGGAGACCTACAACCTGGCCTTCACCGAGCTGCACCGCGGTGACGTCGATCTCGCCCGGGAGCTGTTCGCCGAGGTTCACGAGCGCGTCTTCCGGCACGGCCACCGCACCTTCGTCCCCTACCTGGGCGTCGCCGCCGCCGCGCTGGCCTCGGCCGACGGCGACCATTCCCGGGCGGCCCGGATGATCGGTTTCACCGACAGCGCCTTCGCCGTCCTGGGCCAGGTGCCCGATCCGGACGACGCCGTCGAGCTGGGCCGCGCCCGCACCGCCGCCGTCGAGGCGCTGGGGGAGGAACAGTTCACGTTCGACTACGCCGACGGCGCGGTGCTGGACGTTCCCGCCGCGCTCGGCCGGGACTGGCCGGCGACCCGCACGTAGCGTTCGGCCTCCGCCCAGTCGGTGGCATCGACGTGCCGCAGCGTCCCGGCCAGGTTCCGGGCCGTGTCGTGGTCCCCGAGGTCGGCCGCCACCCGAACCGCTTCCACCAGCTCCAGCCGATGCTCGGCCAACCAGGCGGCCCCAGCCCGCGAGCCGTCGCTGGGCGCGGTTATCGGGGGGTCGAAAGGCGGGTGAGCGACGGCTGGCGGTCTGCCGTTCGCGGGCCGGGACCGTGAGCCGTCGCTGGGCGCGGTTATCGGGGTGCCGATAGGCGGGTGAGCGACGGCTGGCGGTCTGCCGTTCGCGGGCCGGGACCGCAAGCCGTCGCTGGGCGCGGTTGTCGGCGACGCATTACCCGCGTGAGCGACGGCCGGCGGGGTTGGGGTGGCGGTGAGCAGGGCCGCCTGCGCGGCGAGGCCGGCCCGCAGGTAGTGCTGGAGCAGACGGGTCGTTGCGGCGCGGCGTTCGGTGGGGCCGTCGATCGTGTGCAGGAGCTCCTCGGCATAGGCCCGCACCAGGACGTGACAGGTGAACCGGCCGTCGGGGTGCTCGTCGATCAGCGCGCTTCCGGACAGCTCCTCCAGTTCGGCCCGGGTCGGTGCCGGGCCGCCGCCGGACAGGCTGATGCAGGCGGCTTCGGTGATCCCGGCGCTGAGGGACACCGACAGCAGCCGGAACAACCGGGCCGCGCCCGGCCCGAGCTGCCGGTACGACCAGGCGAATGCGCTCCGCGGGTCCGGTGTCCCGGTGCCGGCCGGGAACACCGCCAGCCGGCGGGCGCTGTCGCGCAGATCGGCGGCCACCGACTCCAGCGACAGCGCGGGACGGGCGGTCAGCCGTGCGGCCAGGATCGCCAGCGCGAGGGGGAGCCGTCCACACAGCTCGATGATCTCGTCGACCGCCGGCCCGGTCGCGCCGGCCGGAAGGCGGCGCCGCAGGAGTTCCCGGGCTGAGGCCGGGTCGGGAACCTCGACGTGCAGCAGGTCGGCGCCGTCGAACGCGGCCAGCCCCAGCAGCGGGCGGCGGCTGGTCAGGAGCACCAGGCTGGCGGCGGAGTTCGGGAGCAACGGGCGGACCTGGGCCGGATCGTGCACGTTGTCCAGCAGCACCAGGAACCGGCGGCCGGCGGTCAGGCTCCGGTACGCGCCCAGCCGCGCGTCGAACGTGCCGGGCATCCGGGCCGGTGGCATGCCGAGGGCGTACAGCAGAGCGGCCAGGGCGTCACCGGCCAGCACGTCGTCGTCCTGGTCGCCGCGCAGGTCCAGGTAGAGCTGCCCGTCGTCGAACCGGGCCGCGTGCCGGTGGGCCGCGTGCACGGCGAGGGCCGACTTGCCCACTCCGCCCATGCCGTCCAGGGCCACGATCAGCGGCGCGGTTCGGCCGTCCCGGGACATCGCGCCGACCAGGGCGTCCAGGGCAGCCAGCTCGGATCCGCGACCCGCGAAGGTCGGCAGGTCAGGTGGGAGCTGCGCCGGGCGTACCGCAGGAAGGGTCGTCTCCCGGCCGAGCACCTGCCGGTGAGCGTCGTCGAGAGTCGGACCGGGGTCGATGCCCAGGTCTTCGGCGAGCCGTTCCCGGATCGCCCGGTAGGTGGCCAGCGCCTCGGCCGGATGGCCGGCCATCGCGAGCGTGGTGATCAGCCGCGCGTGCGCCAGTTCGTTGAGCGGGCCCATCGCGGCCGCGAGCCGCAGCGGCGCCAGCACCGTCTCCGGGCGCCGCAACCGGATCGCGATGTCCGCCGCCGCGACCGCGGCCTCGACGAACTCGCCGTCGATGGCTGCGAACGCGGCCGCCGCCCCGACACTGTCGGCCAGCGTCTCCCCGGCCGGCCCGCGGCCGAGCCGCAGCGCCGCCGCGTATCTCTCCAGCGCCTCCTCCGGCGTCCCGGTGGCCGCCCGGCCGGCGGCGACCAGGTCGCGGAACTCCGCGAGATCCAGCGTTTCCGGGCCGGCCGCGAAGCGGTATCCGCTGGTGCCGCGCAGAAGATAGGAGCCGGGAGTACGCAGCGCGAGTTCCGGTTCGAGCAGTCGCCGGAGCGCGCCCACGTACTTGTGGATGACGTTGACCGCGCTGGGCGGGGCGTCGAAGCCCCAGATCGACGCCATCAGGTCGGACATGCTGACCGGATGCCCGGCCCGCGCGAGCAGCACCGCGAGCAGGCAGCGTTGCTGGCGCGGCCCGAGATCGTCGAGCTCCACTCCGTCGCGCCACACCCGCAGCGGCCCCATGATCTGCAGGCGCGGACCCCGACCGGTCACCCGGTCACCCGGTTCGTGAACTCCTTCAGCAGATGGGCGAACCGCTGGGCCTCCTCGAGGTGCGCGAACCGCCCGCTGTTCTCGAAGATCGCCACCCGCGCGTCGGGCAGCCCGGCCCGCAGCACGGCGGCCGCGTCCGGCCCGAACACCACGTCCCGGGCCCCGGCCAGGATCAGCGCCGGCGCCTCGATCGACGCGAGCCGCCCGCGCAGGTCGACGGCGGCGAAGTCGGACGCGGGCCGCGGCCAGCACCTGACCCCGGCCACCACCGGCGCGAACTCGGCCTCCCGCCGCTGGTAGTCGGCGAAGTGCGAGGGCAGCACCGCCCGCAGCCGCCGGGTCGCCGACGCCTCGTCGTGCACGTCCTCGACGGTGTCGCGGTGCAGGTTCCACCGGGCCTGGGCCAGCATCTGCGCGTCGGCCACCGGCCCGGTCGAGTAGAGGATCAGCCCGGCCACCTCCGCCGGGCGGCCCGCCAGGTAGCTCTGGGTGATGAACCCGCCGTGCCCGTGCCCGAGCACGAAGACCGGCTCGCCGGCGAACGCCCGGACCACCGCGTCCAGGTGTTCGACGTAGGTGTCCAGGTCGTAGGCGGGCAACTCGCCGGAGTCGCCGGTGCCGGCCGGCTCCACGTAGATCATCGTGTGGTCACGTTCGGCCAGCGGCATCCGCAGGTACTCCCAGTGCATGCCGGGGCCGGCCGGGTGCGCCACACAGCGGGGGCCCCGGCCGCGCACGTGACAGACGAGGGCGACATCACCTACCCGTACGACCTGACGGCTCTCCGAACGCGACACGGATCCGATCATGCCGGACGCGAGTTGACGAACTCTGGAGCCCGCCGGTCATCCGCCCGGGGTGGTCCGCCGGCCGTCACGGCCGGGCCAGCATGGTGGCCGGACGGGAGGCCCGCTATGGCTGAGGAACGAAGCAGGGCGTGGGCGGGATGGATCGCCTTCGCCGCCGTGATCATGGTCGTGAACAGTCTGATCAACATTCTCCAGGGCATGGTGGCGCTGCTCGACGACGAACGGGTGATCGCCACCCCTGATGCGTTCGTGCTGGTGGACATCACCTCCTGGGGCTGGGCTCTGGTGATCTTCGGAGGCGTGATGCTCACCGTCGGCGGATTCCTGCTCGCCGGCCGGACCTGGGCCCGGTACGCCGCGGTCATCGTGATCAGCCTGCACGCGGTCGCTCAGGTTGTGACGATCGGCGCGTACCCGTTCTGGACGCTGCTGATGATCGCCCTGGACACGGTGGTGCTGTTCGGGCTGGTCGCGCGCTGGGAACCGGCGTCCGAGGAGCTGCGCTACCAGAACGACCGGGTCGGCCCGGCCGGGCTCGCGAACGGGGAGTTCCCGCACGAGGCGCCGTCGCACGGGACCCGCCTCAGCTGATCCTGGCCTCGACGGGCCTCCGGCGGCTCCGCAGCCGCTGAGCACGGCCGGACATCTCACATCCCGGCCCCGGCGGCCGACGGTAGGGCCATGGGAAAAGGGGCCTGCCGATGAACCGCCTGCCGGTGCTGGTGTCGCCGTACGGCCCCTACGCCGGGCTTGCGCTGCACGTGCATGACCTGACCATCCGGGGCCACCACGCGGAGACGCTGACCGCCGCCGACGAGGCGGAGGCGATCCTGCTGGCGCTCGGCGACCGGCGCACCCACCGGATCAGCCGGCTGGGACGGATGTACGCGTTGAACGCGATGGGCCGCCTCGACGAGGCGCTGCAGATCGGTGAGGAGCTGATCGCCGACCAGGACGAGCTCGGCGGCCCGCGGGCGACCGACGCCAAGATCCTGGCCGACGTCGCGCGGGTGCTGATCCACCTCGGCCGGATCGACGACGGGCTGCACCACGTGGCCCGGGCGATGACCCTGCTCGACGTGGCGCCCAGCAAGGGGCCCCGCTACTTCTCGGCGATGTCGTCGCTGGGCGAGGCGGCCCGCAGCGCCGACCTGTTCGAGCTGGCCGACGACGCGATGCGCCGCAGCCTCGACTCGTTCGACTCACCCGACGTGCTGTACAAATCCGGGGCCGAGCTCACCCACACCGAACTGTGGCTGGAGTGGGCGCTGCGACTGGAGCAGGTCGGCCGTACCGAAGAAGCAGCCGGTCTGGTCAACAGGTGTGTGCCGGTGCTGGAATTCTGGATCAAGGAGGGCATCGACTCGCCGCTCGGTGTCGCGCTGCTCGCCGTCTGCCACGCCAAGACCGGCCGGATCGACGAGGCGACCGCGGTCGTCGCCGAACTCCTGCCGAAGATGCGGGCGGCCGGCCAGCACCACGAGTCGCGTCTGCTGCACCTCGCGCACGGGCTGGCCCTACGGGCCACCGGCCAGTGGAAGGCCGCGCACCGCGAATTCCGGGCCGGCCTGGAACTGGCCGCCCTCAAAGCCGAAAGGCTTCTCTTCCAGTACGAGCTCGCGGTCACCGCCGCACTGGAAGTGCCCGGTGAGGCGACCCAGGCGATGCTCGAGGCGCTGCGCACCCACGTCGAGGCCCTGTGGCAGCTGCGGCTCGACCGGCGCACCATGCTGCGGCAGGCGTACCGCCGGGTCGAACTCGAGGCGGCCCGGACCTCGGCCGACCTCGCCGCCGCGTCGGACGCGCTGACCGGGCTCGGCAACCGGCGGATGTTCGATCGCCGGATCAACACCGTCGTCGACGGCGGAACCCTCCTGCTCATCGACGTCGATCACTTCAAGGACATCAACGACAGGTACTCGCACGGCGTCGGGGACCGGGTGCTCGGCGAGATCGCGGCGGTGCTGCGCTCGCACTGCCGGCAGGACGAGGTGGCGATCCGGTTCGGCGGTGACGAGTTCGCGCTGTTCCTGGCCACCGGTGAGGCCGAGGCCCGGAAGGTGGCCGAGCGGATCCGGCGGGTCATTCAGGCCCGCGACTGGAACACGATCATGCCGGGGCTGCGGGTCACCCTCAGCATGGGGCTGGCCGCGTGCCGCCCCGGCGAGCCTGGGCGTGACCTCTACGACCGCGCGGACGCGCACCTTTACGTGGCGAAACGCTCCGGCCGAGACCAGTTGGCCGCCGCCGCAGCCTGATCGGCCGGCGGCCCGGCCGCCAGCCGTCGCTGAGCCAGGTAATGCGGGCCGGATTCCAGTGCTGAGCGACGGCTCGCGGTCTCCGTTTACAGCCTTGCGCTGATCACCGGGGCCAGCCGGTCGGTGATCGCCTGGTGGCCCTTGTCGTTGGGGTGCACCGAGTCGCTCAAACCGTCGGAGGGCAGCCAGCCCGTGGTGTCCACGTAGAACACCGCGGCGTCGCCGGCCGTGTTGCGCGACTGTACGGCGGCCTGGGTCTCGGCTGCGTACCGGCCGATGAACGTGCGCAGCGCGAAGATTTTGGCGTTCGGGAACTTCTGGCGGATCCGGGTGAGGAAGGTGGTGTACTTCGCCTGGAAGTCGGGCCCGGTCACGCCGTGGCTGCGGTCGTTGGTGCCCAGGTTGATCACCACGGCGTCGGCCGTGTAGCGGCTGAAATCCCAGGCGGTGGTGCCGGCCTGGCCGCCGCTGGCCATCCAGTAGCGGGTCTCGTGCGCCCAGCAGCCGTCGG
This sequence comes from Actinoplanes sp. NPDC026670, assembly GCF_040638175.1. NCBI lineage: Bacteria > Bacillati > Actinomycetota > Actinomycetes > Micromonosporales > Micromonosporaceae > Actinoplanes > Actinoplanes sp. NPDC026670. Next base: position 53,126 of record NZ_JBEZXU010000013.1, on the reverse strand, counting down.
TCGTCTCGGACAGGCACATGCCGCCGATCGAGATCTGGGTGTGATTGTGGCCGAGCTTCTCGCCGGTCTTGAAGCCGTAGCCGGTGACCGCGAGCTGGCTGCTGGTCGTGCCGGCGGTGATCGAGTCGCCGACGAACTCGATGAGCTTCGTGCGGGCCGGCGCCTTGTAGGTGGTGGCGCCCGCGTCCAGGGTCAGGCCCTGGAAGACGGCGTCGCCGGTGTACGAGCCGGCCACCTGCCGGTAGCTGACGATCAGCGTGTGGTTGCCGGCGGCCAGCGCCGTGGGTGTCAGGTTGATCGTGCCGGCGCCCTTGTAGGCGGTGTACGGCCCGCCGTCGATCGAGGCCCACAGGTCGATGGTGTTGCGCTGCTTCAGCTTGACGGTTCGGCCGGTGAAGCCGACCCGTAGGTACGCCCCGGCCCAGTACGGCACGTAGGCCGAGGCGTTTGTGGTGTTCCAGCGCCCGACGAAGCTGATGTTGGTGTCGCCGGGCGTGCCGTCACCTGCCGCGGCCCGGGCCGGTGCGGCTGGGGTGAGCAGGCCGCCGGTGAGTGCCGCGGCGATCAGCATGGCTCCGCGCAGACGACCTCGCATGACGACCCCTTCCGATGGGAACGCTCCCATTCAGGTGGTCGTATCGTCGCTCGCGGATCAATTGATGTCAATCAATGCATGGCGGGGAACCTGTGGTCGGCCGAGCGCGCCGAGGACAGGCGGTGCGCGGCCGAGTTCGCCCGGTAGGTGGCTTTCGACGGTCCGGGCGCCGGCGCGGCGGCCACCGGCACCGGCAGTGGGTCCGGTCGCGCGGGAATCGGGGCGGCGGCGCGCCGGCGGCGAATCCAGCGGATGACGGCGGTGATGACCTTCACGGTACGGCTGCCTTCCTCGGCGGGAGCGGGGGAATGGTTGGAAAGAACCGTAAGCCGTGTTGACTCTTTCAGTAATCGCTCGTCAGGGGTCATCCCGAAAGCCGACCCTCGCCCCAGTCAGGCAATGTCACGGCAGACCCGAATAAATCTCATCGCCGCAGGTGAAGGTGAGTCTTAGCGACCTACGAGATTGCTCGTCGGTTCGGACTAACCCATTCGAATAAACCATCGAAGAAGGCTTCCCGGGCTATTCCAGAGCCACGCGCGGAAGCTATACGGTGACCCGCGCCGCCGAGACAATGATTCCGGCTTCCGACAAAATCCAAGGACTGACACGTGTCGAATTCACGCCGAGGACCGCTCGCTGCCGCCCTGGTCGCCGTAGTGGTCGGCTCCATCGGGCTCGCCTCCACCCTGAACGCCGGGGCGGAAGAGGTGCCGGAGCCGGCCCCGATCACCGAATCCTCCGCGCCGGCGGAGCCGGAGGCCTCGCAAGAGGCGGACGCCCCGCAGGAGGAACCCGAACTCAGCCCGCCCCCGAGACTCCCCTGGGGGCAGGTGCCGACCGAGATCGACACCGGGGCCGACGGCGCGACCAGCCAGCAGCTCAGCTCGGGGGGCCTGGACGCGGCAGCCCCCGACTCCGACGGCGCACCGGTGGTGGGGGAGTACGCCCCGAAAGGGAAATCCACCCGCACCGGCGTCCTGAGTTCCGAGCCGACCGAGATCATCCCCCCGAAGCCGCCGGCCATGTCCACGGCCGCCGGGGCGCTGCCCCTGTCGACCGTCTTCTTCTCGTACAACGTCGGTTCCCAGGCCGCGGTTACTGAAGGCGCCTATGCCAACTTCACCATCACCAAGCCCAGCCTGGCCCTCACCGACTTCCACAGCCTCGCCGAGCTGGCCGTGCAGTCCAGCAACGGCAGCCAGGTCGTCGAGGTCGGCTGGACCGTGGACCGGCTGGTCAACGGCGACTCCGACCCCCACCTGTTCGTCTACCACTGGGTCAACGGCGTGCCCACCTGCTACAACGCCTGTGGCTTCGTCCAGTACAGCCAGAACGTCAGCCCCGGCGACACCCTGCCGCAGAACGCCACCAAGCGGCTCGGCATCCAGTACTACGACGGAGCCTGGTGGATCGCCTACGACACCGAGTGGGTCGGCTACTTCCCGGGCTCGATCTGGAGCAACAACTTCACCCAGAGCGGCATGATCCAGGCCTTCGGCGAGGTGGCCGGCATCAGCCTCGCGCCCTGCACCGACATGGGCAACGGCCTGGACGGCGCCTCGGACAACTCGGCGGCCCGGATCGGCAGCGTCAGCTACATCAACGGCCCGGCCGTCGACCTGTACGTCCGCAGCACCAGCCCGTACTACGACGTCGCCAAGCTGAGCAACCGAACCTTCCGCTACGGCGGTCCCGGCGCCTGCTGACCCGGCCGGAGGACCGATGCCCGCTCCATTCCGGGAGCGGGCATCGGGGCCGGTCGGGAGGGGCGCGGCCTTGCTACTTTCGAGCGGGTGAGAGCCGTCGTCCACGACCGGTACGGACCACCCGATCTGCTGCGTGTCGAGGAGATCCCCACCCCGGCCCCCGCTGCCGGGCAGGTGCTGATCCGGGTCGCCGCCACCAGCGTCAACCTCAGTGACTGGGAGACCCTGCTCGGCACTCCCTTCTACTCCCGGATCGGCGGCTTGCGCACCCCGGCCCGCCCGGTCCTCGGCTCGGACATCGCCGGCCGTGTCGAAGCAGTCGGGCCCGGCGTCACCCGGTTCCAGCCGGGCGACGAGGTGTACGGCGACAACCTCGCGCTCAAGGGCGGCTTCGCCGAGTACGCCGTCGCGCCCGAGCAGGCGCTCGCCGCCAAGCCGGCCGCACTCGGCTTCGCCGCCGCGTCGACCATCCCGCAGGCCGGCGTGATCGCCATGCAGGGTGTCGCCGGCGCCCGGCCCGGGCAGCGCGTCCTGATCAACGGCGCCGGCGGCGGCTCCGGGGCGTTCGCCATCCAGCTGGCCAAGCACGCCGGGGCCGAGGTGACGGGCGTCGACAACGCGGGCAAACTCGACTTCATGCGCTCGGTCGGCGCCGATCACGTCCTCGACTACCGGCGCGACGACTTCACCCGTACCGGACCGTACGATCTGATTCTCGATCTCGTCGCCCACCGCTCCGTTTTCGCCTACCGGCGGGCCCTGGCCCGCGGCGGCCGTTATCGCTGTGTCGGCGGATCGACCCGGACCCTGCTGCGCGTCCTGACCGCCGGCCCGTTCACCGGCCGCCGGATCCGCGTGCTGGCCGTCCGGAGCGGCCCGGAACACTTCACCCCGGTCGCCGACCGCTGTGTCGCGGGCGACCTGGCCGTGCACGTCGACCGCACCTTCACCCTCGACCAGGTGCCCGAGGCGCTGACCCGGGTCGGCGAGGGAAAGGCGCTCGGAAAGATCGTGATTCTCCCGGCAACCTGAGAAGTCGACCACATTGGACTATTCTCTGTTGGTCCGATAGGGAATGGCCGGGGAGACGAAAAATGCTGGGACGCACTCGACGGGCGGCGCTTCTCGCGGCCGCCGTGACGCTGGCCATCGCCGGCTGCGCCAAGGAGGACACCGGCGGCACCACCGCGACCGGGGTGCCGCTGATCAAGACCGGGGCGCTGACCACCTGCACCCACCTGCCGTACGCGCCGTTCCAGTCGAAGGACGCGAGCGGCAAGGTGGTCGGTTTCGACGTGGCGCTGATCGACCTGGTCGCCACGAAACTCGGCGTCTCCCAGGAGATCGTCGACACGCCGTTCGAGGGCATCAAGTCCGGCGCCGACCTCAACTCCGGCAAGTGCGACGTCGCCGCGGCCGGCATGACGATCACCGACGAGCGCAAGAAGGTGCTCGACTTCTCCGACCCGTACTTCGACGCCACCCAGGCGCTCGCCGTGGTCACCGGCAGCACCCTCAAGACGCTCGAGGAGTTCGCCGGCAAACGCCTCGGCGTGCAGGGCGGCACCACCGGCGAGGACTACATCAAGGCCCAGGTCGCGGAGAAGAAACTCGACGTCGAGGTGGTCTCCTACAAGGACCTCGCCGCGCTCCAGCAGGCCCTCGCCACCAACCAGGTCGAGGGCGCCGTCAACGACCTGCCGGTCTGGAACGAGTACATCAAGGCCAACCCGGGCAAGGTCACCGTCGCCGCCGGGTTCGACACCGGCGAGCAATACGGCTTCGCCGTCAAGAAGGTCAATGCGGCGCTGCTCAAGGCGGTCAACGAGGCGCTCGCCACAGCCAGATCGGATGGTACGTACGACAAGCTCTACACCACCTGGATCGGCGACAAACCCACAGCATGAGCATGAGTCCACGACGCCGGCGGCAGATCTTCCGGGTCGCAGGCTACGTCCTGTTCGCCGCGGTCATCGCCGGAGTGGCCGCCGCCGCCGACTGGGGGCGGCTGTCCGACGCGTTCCTGCGCCTCGACATCGCCGGCAGCATGTTCCCCGAGGCGATCACCGTCGCCCTGTGGAACACGATCGTCTACACGCTGCTGGCGTTCGTGTTCGGCCTGACGCTCGGGCTGCTGCTCGCGCTGATGCGCCTGTCGTCGATCCTGCCGTACCGCTGGTTCGCGACCGCCTACATCGAGCTGTTCCGGGGGCTGCCGGCCCTGCTCGTGCTGTTCATGGTCGGGTACGGCGTACCGCTGGCGTTTCCTGATCGGGAGATTCCCGGCGGCGTCTACGGATCGGTGGCGGTCGGCCTCGGCCTGACCGCCGCCGCCTACATGGCCGAGACCATCCGCGCCGGCATCCAGGCCGTCCCGAAGGGACAGCTGGAGGCCGCCCGGACCCTCGGCATGTCGCACCCGCGCGCGATGATCTCCATCATCCTGCCGCAGGCGTTCCGGATCGTCATCCCGCCGCTCACCAACGAGATCATCCTGCTGACCAAGGACACCTCCCTGGTGTACGTGCTGGGCGTCACGTCGACCACGATCGAACTGACCAAGTTCGCCGGCGACACCCTCAACACCCGGGTCAACCCCACCCCGCTGGTCGTCGCCGGACTGCTCTACCTGGCGATCACGCTGCCGCTGTCACAGCTGGTCCGCGGGCTGGAACGCCGCGCCGGAGGGGAGAGGTGATGTCGACCATCGAGATCAGCGGCCTGCACAAGTCGTTCGGCGCGCTGGAGGTGCTGCGCGGCATCGACCTGTCCGTCGAGCCGGGCGAGGTGGTCTGCGTCATCGGGCCGTCCGGGTCCGGCAAGTCGACCCTGCTGCGCTGCGTCAACCTGCTCGAGGAGCCGACCTCCGGGTCGATCCGGGTAGCCGGCGTCGAGGTCACCGACCCGGACTGCGACATCGACGCGGTACGCCGTGGCATCGGCATGGTGTTCCAGCAGTTCAACCTGTTCGGCCACCTGACCGTGCGGGAGAACGTGACGATCGCGCAGCGGCGGGTCCTCAGGCGCAGCCGTGCCGCGGCCGCCCGGATCGCCACCGCCAACCTGTCCCGGGTCGGCCTGCTGGAGAAGGCCGGCTCCTACCCGGCGCAGCTGTCCGGCGGCCAGCAGCAGCGGGTCGCCATCGCCCGCGCCCTGGCCATGGACCCGCAGCTGATGCTCTTCGACGAGCCGACCAGCGCGCTCGACCCGGAACTCGTCGGCGAGGTGCTGGCCGTCATGCGCGGGCTCGCCGCCGAGGGCATGACCATGCTCGTGGTCACCCACGAGATGGCGTTCGCCCGCGAGGTCGCGTCCCGGGTGGTGTTCATGGACGGTGGGGTCGTCGTCGAGCAGGGGCCGCCCGCCGACGTGTTCGGCACACCCCGTGAGGAGCGCACCCGCGCCTTCCTGCACCGGGTGCTCGAACCGGCCCGGGTCAGTGAGAACGAGATCGGCGTCCAGCGCAAGGAGTGACGACCATCCTGAGACGGCCGTCGCGCACAGCGGCGGCCGTTGAGCCTCTTTCCCAGCTCCCGCCGTACCCCTCGGTGCAGGCCCATGGCGGAAAGGGTGAGGCAAATGGTCACACAACGTAAGCGTTCCCGGCGGTTCATGCTGTTCGGGATCAGCGCGGCCGTCGTCGTCGCAGGAGCACTGGTGACGCCTCAGGCGTTCGCCGCGACGAGGTTCGGCTTCTTCGGCTCCAGGAACAACGCGGCCGCACCGGCCGCGGGCAACGGCGGCTGCACCGATGTGCAGCTCGTCTTCGCCCGCGGCACCGGGGAGCCGCAGGGCCTCGGCATCGTCGGCCGGCCGCTGGCCCAGGCGCTCGCCGGCGAGCTGCCCGGCCAGAGCGTGAGCTCGTTCGCCGTCGTCTACGCGGCCGCGGGCAACCAGCGCAGCGCCGGCCCCGGCGCCACCAACATGAGCCAGCACATCGCGCAGGTCGCGGCGGCCTGCCCGGACACCCGGTTCGTCATCGGCGGCTACTCGCAGGGCGCCAGCGTCACCGACATCGCGATGGGCATCCGCGGCGCCGGCACGGCGGGCGAGGCGATCGACGCCGACCTCACCGACCGGGTGTCGGCCGTGGTCGTCTTCGGCAACCCGCTCGGCCTGCAACGGCGCACGATCGCCGGCAGCAGCGCCGAGTTCGGCCCGAAGGCCAAGGAGTTCTGCAACAACGGCGACCCGGTCTGCGGCGGCGGCAACAACTTCGCCGCCCACCTGGCCTACCCGCGCAACGGAACGGTCCAGCAGGCCGCCGAGTTCGCGGCCGGCAAGCTCGGCTGATCCCCGTTCCGGGCGGTGGCGGTGGACCCCGCCGCCGCCCGGTTCGTCACCGGGCCCGGAGCCGCTGATTGACCTGGCCGAGGTCGAACGAGTCGGGAGCGAACTGGCCCGCGTCGTCGAGGCCGAGCCACTCCAGCCGGTCCGTGTGCTCCGGATGACGCGGGTCGGCGAGCACCTCGATCAGCTCCTGGTAGCCCCACATGCCGCCGCAGTCGTCGGGCGGGGCCGCACGACGCCCGCCGGTGCAGACCGGATACGCGGCGCCCGGCTCGGCCGGCCCGGTCTTCTCGACCACGATCTCGTGCTCCCAGTTGTCGCCGAAGTCGTAGGTGTAGGCGAGCCGGTCCTTGACCTCCGGCGCCACCTGTTCCAGCGTGACCGGGCCGTCCGAGCGGTGCCCGAGCTCCCGGTCGGCCCGGCCGAACTGGCCGTAGTCGGTGTCGAAGACGTGCATGTGCCCGCCGTGCCAGCCGAACGCGGCGAGGATCGCCTGATGCAGCCGGTTGAGGGTGATGTCGCCGGGCACCAGCAGCCGGCGCCAGATCGGCGGTCTCGCACCCCGCAGGCTCACCTTGATCTGGTAGGCGGGCGCCGGACCGTTCGACTTCTTCCGCTTCACCGGAAGCTTCGGCGGCGGCGGCACACGGCCCCCGAAAGCACCTGTCATGGCGGCGAACTCCTGGAACATCTCCATCGGGGTACGGTCGTCGCCGTGCCCGGAGGCAACCGCGCCGCGGGGCCGGCGAGCGGGCGGCAGCGTCGCCAGCCGGTTTTCGGTCAGCACCGCGAGCGACGGGTAGTCCGGCCCGTCCTCGCCGTCCGGATCCGGCCCGTCCTCCTCATCGTGGACGGCGCGAGCCTCCAGAGCCTGCTCGGCATACCAGCGGAACTCGGGCGCTCCCAGTTTCGACGTCTTGAGGTGCACCCCGTCGGCTCGCGCGCTCTGCTGGATCCCCCTGATCGCGGCCGGCAGCTCCGCGCCGTCGAGCACGTAGATCTCCTCGGCGGCGCCGCAGTCCTGGTGATCGACCGCGATCACCAGCGCGTGCGAGCGCCCGGCCCGCTCGAAGACACCGGTCAGGACCGCCATGCCGTCCCGGGCGTCGTGCAGCCTGCTGAACGGGCCCGCAGTCCACGGCTCGGTGACCTCCGCCGCCCAGGCCGGTGGCACGACACCGGCGTCGCGCAGCCGTGCCGCAGCAGCTCTCGCCGACTCGGTGACCGGCCCGGACCGGTCCCCGGCCACCGCCTCGATCGCGGTGAGCAGAGCCAGCGCCGCACGGGTGTCCCGCTTCTCGATCGTCGGGATGACGCCCTCGATCAGCGCCGCCGTCCCGTCGTCGCCGCTCCGGCCCATCGCCACGAACACCGCACCGGCCACCTCCGCGTCGAGCGGATCGGTGACCTCCACCAGATCAATGGCCTCGTCGACCAGGTCGGACAGCATCTGCTCGAGGCCGGGCCCCTCCCCGGTGCAGTCGGGGCAGTCACAGACCTGGTCCACATCGGAGACCACGGCGAGGGCCGGTCGGCGGCCGGCCCGGCTGGTGTTCCGTTTGGCGGGGCGTCGGCTTCCACGGCTCATCCCGCCAGTCTGCCGATCCGCGGTACCCACCGCAAAACCGCCACTCGAAGGATTCCCCTCGAGCGGGTTGTGCGGCCGTCCCCGCGAACCGGCCCCGCTGTCCGCCGCTGATCAGGCAGGGGTTTTCGGCGGCCGGTATTCGGCCGCCCGAGCGGGCGCGGGACGGCTGCTCAGCACTTACGATGGGCGTCGATTCGCGGGAGGCGCAAGGGTGAGTGCTGAGGTGTTCCGACGGCCACCACGTCAGGCGGGGCCTCCGCCACCGGGTGCGGAGATGCTGCTCGAATCGCGGGACTACCTGCGGTTCCTCGCCCAGCAGCGGACCGCCCTGCTGTGGCGGCATCCGGAACCGGAGGCGCTTGCGTCGGTGGCCGGCTCACCCCGGATGTGGGAGCGGCGGGCCGGCGACGACGACTTCGCCGAGGTCCGCGTGGCCGTCGACGGCCACCGGCTGCCGGCCGGCCCGATCATTCCGGAGAGCGCGCCGGTCAGCGCCGGGCCACTGCCCGGCCTGCCGGTCGCGGTGCGGCTGCGCGAGTTTCGCCGGGTGCTGCTGCGCGGCGACCGGGAGCCGGTCACCGGCCTGGCCCGGGCCCTGCTCGGCCAGCTCGCCACCCTGCACGCCCCGGACGAGCTCCGGATCGCCGTGGTCGCCGCCCCCGAGCGCCGCGCCGGCTGGGACTGGGTGCTGTGGCTTCCGCACACCCACACCGGCCCGGCTGGCGGCCGGCTCGTCTTCGACACCATGACCGAACTCGATCAGGCACTGGCGGCCGGGGCCGCCCCACTGGTGGTCGTCCTCGACGGCGCCGAACGGCCCGCCGAGATCCCGGCCGACATGACGGTGGTCGAGCTTTCCGGTCCGCCGGCGGAGGATCAGAATCCGCGATGGTACGAGGACACGCGCTCGCTGCTACGGCTCGACGTCTCCCCGTCGTCGCTGACCGTCGACACCGGTCTCTGGGTCACCACGCTGGGCCGCCCGGACGCCCTGACCACGATGCAGGCCGAGCAGACGGCGCAGCAGATCGCCCTCAACCGGCTCGCGCCCACCGGCGACACGGCGATCGACCGGCCGCCACCGCTCCCGGACGCCCTCGCCGGTGACGAACCGCCGACGTTCCGGGCCGGCCCGCCCGCCTTCTTCGACGATCCGCCGCACGACACGCTCCCGGACGTCGCCCCCGGCCCGGCCCCCGAACCGGTGCCGGACCCGCCGGCCGAGCCGACCCCCGAGCCGCCCCGCCGGGTGCTCCGCAACGAGCTGCCCGACCTGCTCGGCTTCGACGACCTGACCACCCTCGACCCGTCCGTCGCCCGGAAGACCCACTCCGGGCCCCGGATCCCGTTCGGCGCCGGCCCGGACGGCGACATCGTCGAACTCGACCTGGACACGATGGGCCCGCACGGCCTGATCGTCGGCGCCACCGGCTCCGGCAAGACCGAGCTGCTGCGTACCGTCGTCACCACCCTGGCCGTCACGCACCGACCCGAGGACTTCAACCTGGTCCTGGTCGACCACCGGGGCGGCGCCGCCTTCACCCCCTTCGAGACGCTGCCGCACGTCGGCGGCCTCCTGGGGTACGACGAGGAGCCGTCGGCGGTCGCCCGGCTGCGCGACGCCCTCGACGGCGAGCTGGCCCGCCGCCAGACAGCCCTCGACGACGGTGTGACACTGCCCCGGCTGCTGGTGATCTGCGACGAGTTCACCGAGCTGATCCAGCAGAAACCCGACCTGCTCGACCTGTTCGCCCGGATCGGCCGGACCGGGGCGGCGCTCGGCGTACACCTGCTGCTGGCGACGCAGCGCCTGGAGGAGGGCAGCCTGCGCGGCCTCGACGCCCACCTGTCGTACCGGATCGTCCTGCGCACCTTCTCGGCCGCCGAAAGCCGCCTCGCGCTCGGTGTCCCCGACGCCTACGACCTGCCGAAACTGCCGGGAACCGGCCTCCTGAAAGCGGGCGACGGCCCGCTGACGCCGTTCCGCGCCACCTACGTCTCCGCGCCGGCCGGCGAGAGCGACAGCGACGGCTACCGGCTGCACACCGTCGTCGACGTGGTCGTCGACCGGCTCGCCGGCGACGCGGAACCGGCCCACCAGGTGTGGCTGCCGCCGCTCACCGACCCGCCGGCTCTCGCCGACCTGCTCGGTGACCTGCGCGTCATCGACGGCTACGGCCTGGTCGCCACCGAGTGGACCGCCCGCGACCGGCTGACGGTGCCGCTCGGTGTCGTCGACCTGCCGTTCGAGCAGCGCCGCGACCCGTACGTGCTGGAGGTCGGCAACCTGGCCGTCGCCGGTGGCCCGCAGTCCGGCAAGAGCACCCTGCTGCGCACCCTGGTCAGCGCGCTGGCGCTCACCCACACCCCGCGTGAGGTGCGGTTCTTCTGCCTCGACTTCGGCGGCGGCGGACTGCGCGCCTTCGAGGGCCTGCCGCACCTGTCCGGGGTCGCCGCCCGCGCCGACCGGGACACCGTGCGCCGCGTCGTGCTCGAAGTGACGGCGCTGGTCGACGAACGGTCCACGCCGGACCCCGGCGACGAGGACGGCGACGTGTTCCTGATCATCGACGGCTGGGCGACACTGCGCCGCGAGTTCGAGGAGCTGGAACAGACCATCGTCGAGGTGGCCCTGCGCGGCCCCGGCGTCGGCGTGCACGTGGTCGTCACCGCGAACCGGTGGAGCGAACTGCACCCGGCCATGCAACCGCTGTTCGGCGCCCGGCTGGAGCTGCGCCTCGACGACGCCGGCGAATCGGTGATCGACCGCCGGACCGCCGCCGACGTCCCGCCCTGGTCCCCGGGCCGCGGCGTGACCCCCGACCGGCGGCACTTCCGCACCGCGCTGCCCCGCATCGACGGATCCGCCGACGTCGACGACATCACCGACGGCGTCACCGACCTCACCGGCCGGATCAAGGCCGCCTGGCCCGACGAGCCGGCGCCCCGGGTACGCCTGCTGCCCGCCCTGATCCCGGCCGGTGACCTGGTCGGCGTCCCCGGCCTGCCGATCGGCCTGAACGAGGCGAACCTGGCCCCGGTCGCGCTCGACCCGATCACCGACCGGCACCTGGTGATCTTCGGCGACGGCGAGTGCGGCAAGACGAACCTGCTGCGCCTGATCGCCCGGGCCGTCGTCGCCACCCACTCGCTGGCCGAGGCGCGTCTCGTGCTCGTCGACTACCGCCGTGGCCTGCGCGGCGCGATCGACGGCGAGCACCTGCTCGTGCACGCCACCACCAGCCAGCACCTGGCCGACAACATCGAGTCGATCCACGCCGCCATGTCCCGGCGGCTGCCCGGCCCCGACGTCACCGCCGAACAGCTGCGCAACCGCAGCTGGTGGAGCGGCCCCGAGCTGTACATCCTGGTCGACGACTACGACCTGGTGGCCGCCGGTGGCGTCAACCCGCTGGGCCGGCTGGCCGAGCTCCTGCCCTACGCGCACGACATCGGACTGCATCTGATCATCGCGCGGCGGGCCGGTGGCGCCGGCCGGGCCATGTACGAGCCCCTGCTGCACCGGCTCCGCGAACTCGCCGTGCCCGCGCTGATCATGTCCGGCGACCGTGACGAGGGCCGGCTCTTCGGCAGCGTACGGCCCGGTCCGCAGCCTCCCGGCCGGGGCTACCTGGTGCGCGGCGGCGACGACGTCACCCTGATCCAGACCGCCTGGAGCAACCCCGACGTCATGGCATAGCGCGACTGGAATCGATCAAAGAAGCGCGCTCCGCTAGCGCAAACCGTGATGCATGTGGTTCGATTTGCAGTGAAAGGCCGGGCATCTTCCCCCGTGGATGCCCGGCCTTCTCATTGTCCGTCGGCGCTGTCCTTCGGCGCCGTCGGGGGCATCTCCTGGAGGCAGCACCTTGACGGTCGCCGGCGACCTGCACGAACGGCTCCGGGACAACGCGCCGCCGTGCCGGGTCACCCTTCCGGACGGCTCCCCGGTCTGGCTCGTCACCCGCTACGCCGACGTCCGGGCGCTGCTCGCCGACCCGCGGCTGTCCGTCGACAAGGCCAACTCCGACGGCAGCTGGCGCGGGTTCTCGCTGCCGCCGGCGCTCGACGCGAACCTGCTCAACATGGACCCGCCACACCACACCCGGATCCGGCGGCTGGTCTCGCAGGCGTTCACCCCACGTCGTGTCGACGGACTTCGGCCGGCTGTCGCCCGTACCGCCGGGGAATTGCTCGACCGGATCGCCGCAAGCGGCGAAGCGGACCTGATCCGGGACTACGCCGGCCCTCTGCCGGTCGCCGTCATCTCCGACCTGCTCGGCGTGCCGGCCGCGGACCGCGACGACTTCCGGATCTGGACCGACACGATGCTGCTGCCGCCGGCCGGCGACCGGGCCGCGGCCGCCCGCGCGATCGGCGCCATCCACGCCTACCTGCAACAGCTGATCGAAGCCAAACGCGCCGAACCCGCCGACGACATGCTGTCCGCGTTGATCGCCGCCCGCGACGCCGGCGACCGGCTCGACGAGGACGAGCTGACGTCGCTGGCGTTCCTGCTGCTGCTCGCCGGCTACGAGAACACCGTGCATGCCATCGGCACCGGCATCCTCGCCATGTTGCGCAATCCGGGGCTTCCGCTCGACGTCGAAGAGCTGCTGCGGTACGAGTCGCCGGCCACCGTCCTGCTGCGGCGGTTCCCGGTCGAGGACGTCGAGGTGTCCGGGGTCGTGCTGCCGCGCGGAGAGTCGGTGCTGCTGGTGGCCGGGGCGGCCAATCGTGACCCGGCCGTCTTCCCCGAGCCGGCCGAGGTGCGCCCCGGGCGCGCCGCCGGGCACCTGAGTTTCGGTCACGGCATTCACTACTGCGTGGCGGCGCCGCTGGCCCGGATCGAGTTGGAGATCGCCATCGGCGCCGTCCTGGCCCGTTTCCCCCGCCTGCGCCTGGCCGTCCCCGCCGAGGACCTACGGTGGCGCCCGTCCTTCCGAGCACGGGGCTTGGCCACCCTCCCGGTCCGCTTCGACTGACGTCTCCTCGGCCGCAACACCCTGCCGGCAACGGCCTCACCGCCCACCGCTTACTGCCCACGGATCTTGCACGGTTCTCCATGCTCGCGCCGATCTTGCAGCCCTTTCCACACCCCAACAGGAAGAAAGCTGCAAGGTCTCCCCGGCGCAGTAGACCTTGCACGACAAAACACACCAGACGTGAACTCGAGTTTCGCCATTTCGGGGATCGTTCGGGTGGCGGCGCACCGGTGTCCGTCGTCGCAAGGCTTGGTCGTCGGCCTTCCGCTGGACGCGGTCGGCGGCGCTCGGCCCGGCCCGGTCGCCAGCGCGCGGCCGCCAGACGCGGTCGCCGGTATTCGGCCGGCGCGCGACGACCAGCGCACACAATGCGGCAATGTGCGATTTCATCCTCGCCGCAACGACGACGGGCGCACACGGACGGCACAACGTGTGCGCCCGTCCCCGTCAGAGCGAAGCAGGCGCACACGATCGGCGAACGTGTGCGCTGACCACCGCTGCGCCCAGGTAAACGTGTGCGCTGACCACCGCTGCGGCTGGCGGGCCCGCCCTCGGCGATCCGCTCCCGGCATCGTCTCTGGACGGCCGTCCAAGGCCGTAGGACCTCGCGGTGATCTTGCGGGGTTCGTTGGGGATGACGCTGACCAGGGCGAATGCGTGATTCACTTCGGCTGCCGCCCCGACCTGCAATGTCGCTTCACAAATGGCGAAACTCGAGCGTGAAGAAACATGCAAGATCGCGGCCAGCGTGAAGAACCGTGCAAGATCTGCCGACGCGGAGAACCGTGCAAGATCCACAAGGCTCGCCGGGGACACCCGACGGGAGAATCGTGCAAGATCGCGGAAAGCGGGAGGAAACGTGCATGATTCACGAGGGACGGACTGTTCGAAGCCCACCCCTTCCGCGATCTTGTGGACTTCGACGGTCCAGGTGTGGCCGAAGTCGACAAGATCGCGGAAGGGGGTAACGGGCAGGCCTCGGGCTCCGGAAGCGTGAGCGCTGCGCTGTGCGTCGGGCAGCAGGGCGGCCGGCGCCTCGATGTGCCGCAGGGCGTCACTCGCCGGCGTCACCGGCTGTTTCCCCGGCGGCCTACCGGCTGTTCCCCGGCCACCGGCCGTTCCCCGGCCATCTACCGGTCGTGTTCGTCACAAACCGTCACCAAGCCCGGTCGGATCCGGATCAGCGGCTGGATGCAGGTGAGGGTCACTCGTATAGTCCTCGCCATGTCAAACCCGCCGCCCTTCGACGCGGAGACCGAGAAGATCCCGCTACCGGAGCCGGAGCAGGCGCCTGAGCAGGCGCCGGCCAAGCACAAGAAGCCGAGCAAGCGCCTCCGTTATGTGCTGATCGGCCTGCTGGTGCTCGCGCTGATCGGCGTCGGCGGCACCGTGGCCGGGGGCTTCTACCTCAAGTCGGTGGAGAAGGGCATCGAGCGGGTCGACGCCTTCGAGGGTGTGCCCGAGCAGGAGCGCCCGCAGAAGGCGGTCACCGAGGCCCGCAACATCCTGCTGCTTGGCAGTGACTCCCGCGATCCGGAGAACACCGGCGGCTCCCGCAGCGACACGATCATCCTGGCTCATCTGCCAGCCGACCGGTCCAGCGCGCAGCTCATCTCGATCCCCCGGGACACCTGGGTGAACGTGCCGAAGAGCAGCGACGGCAGACACGGCGGCCGGGAGGCGAAGATCAACGCGGCGTACGCGTGGGGTGGCGTGCCGCTCGTCGTGCAGACCGTGGAGAAGTACACAGGTGTCCGCATCGACAATGTGGCGATCATCGACTTCGCCGGTTTCCAGCAGATCGTCGACGCGGTCGGCGGCGTCGACATCGACGTGCAGCAGGAGTTCACCTCGATCCACGAGCCGCACCGCCACTTCAAGCTGGGGGTGCAGCACATGGACGGCGAGACCGCCCTCGACTATGCCCGCCAGCGCAAGCAGTTCGCCGACGGTGACTTCGCCCGGATCCGCCACCAGCAGCAGGTGATCAAGGGTGTCCTGAACAAGGCGGTCAGCGCCGGCACCCTCACCAACCCGGGGAAACTCACCGACCTGCTGGAGGCCACCGCCGACGCCGTCTCGGTCGACAAGACCCTGTCGATCTTCGACACGGCCACCGAGATGAGCGGCCTGCGCAGCGGTGACCTCAGCTTCCTGACCGACCCCACGATCGGCACCGGCATGGTCGGCAACGAGAGCGTGGTCTTCCCCGACGAGGAGATCGGCAAGGAGCTGTACGGCGCGGTCAAGAGCGACGACGTCGAGGGCATCCTGCGCGCCGCCGGCGAGTGAACCGGAACGGTCAGCCGCGGGACCGGGCCGCGATGCGGTGCGCGTCGGCCACCTGAAGGGCCAGCTGCCCGGCGAACTCGACCGCGCCGACCCGGACCGCCAGCGCCCGGGTCGGATGTGGGTGGCCGTTGCGGGTGAGCCGGGCCAGCCAGCGTTTCTCCAGCTGGCGACGCCCGACCACGGCTGCCACGGTCAGCCCCAGCATGGCGAGCCCGACCGCCGCCTTGCGCTTGTCGAACGGGATCGCGGGCTCGCTCTCGGAGACCGGCTGCGGCTCGGACACCGGGAACGGCCGGTCACCGACGACGAGCTCAGGCTCGAACTCGTCGTCGTCCTCCTCCTTCGGCGAGGTGACCCAGCCGACGGTGGCCACCGCGGCGACCGTCCCGAGCCGGGCCAGGCGGCGCTTGGCCGGGGAGAGTTCCCGCGCGGCGATCCAGGTGCTGCTGAGCGCTGCTTGCAGGGCGGCGAGCGCCACAGCGCGCCCGTAGGAGACAGAAGCCATGGCGAAACCGTAGCCGCGCCGGGCAACCGGACCGGGTGGATCAGGCGGCCTTGCCGACCAGCGCGCTGACCCGGGCCGCCACGCGGTCGGTGAGTTCGGTGATTGCGAAGTACGTCGCCCACATGTCGCCGTCGTCGAGGTGCGCCTCGTCGCTGAAGCCGAGCATCGCGTACCGGGACTTGAACTTGGCCGCCGGCTGGAAGAAGCAGACCACCTTGCCGTCGCGGGCGTAGGCGGGCATCCCGTACCACAGCTTCGGGGTGAGGCCGGGCGCCGCCGCACGGATCAGGGTGTGCACCCGCTCGCCCAGCACCCGATCGGTTCCGGTCATCTCGGCGATCTTCGCGAGCACCTCGGACTCCTTGGCGCCGTTCTTCAGCTCCTTCGCGCGCTCCTTCATGGCGCCACGCTCGGCCTCGGTGAAACCCTCGTACGTCGTGGTCATGATCTTCCCCTTCGGATCGGCACGGTGAGCCGCCGGCAATCGGCTCGTCTCTTCGCTGCGCCCATCGGACCACCGGCCGGTCCGGTCCGGCACCGCCGGTGGGACACCGTGGGACAAAGATCAAACCCTTGACCTGCACAGATGTACGGCCGGACGAGCGCCGTGGGACGGGACGGTACGGTGTTGCACGTGGCCGGCCCGCACGAGCGACTGGTGTCCCAGCTCGCCCAGATCAAGGACGTGAGCGGCCTCAGCCTGCGTGCCCTGGCCACGAAGGCGGGCCTGAGCAGCTCGTCGTTGTCGAGGTACCTGACCGGCCGGCTCGTCCCGCCGTGGGACGCCGTCGTCGCGCTCTGCCGGGCCGTCGGCCGTGACCCGCGCCCGCTGCGCCCGATCTGGGCCGAAGCGGAGAAGGCCGGGGCCGCCCCGCCGCCGCGCCGCAACGACCTGCCGGCCGATCTGTTCGACTTCACCGGCCGGGAGAGCGAGATCGCCCGCGCCGAGGAGCTGCTGCGTACCGCCGGGTCGGTCGCCGTCGACGGGATGGCCGGGGTCGGCAAGACCAGCCTCGCCGTGCACGTCGCCCACCGGGTCGCCGCCGCCTACCCGGACGGCGGCCTCTACCTGGACCTGCACGGTTTCACGCCGGGTCATGAGCCGCTGGCGCCGGCGGTCGCGCTGGAACGGTTGCTCGGCGCCCTCGACGTCACCCACCCGCCGGCGGTCGTCGACGACCGGGCCGCCCGGTGGCGTTCCGAACTGTCCCGCCGCCGGGTGCTCGTCGTCCTCGACAACGCGGCCGACGCCGACCAGGTGCGCCCGTTGCTGCCCGGCGCCGGCCGATCCGCGGTCCTGCTGACCAGCCGCAACCGCCTGATCAGCCTGGACGCGGTCCCGCCGGTGTCGCTGACCCCGCTGGCCGGCCCGGACGCGGCCCGCCTGTTCGCCCGAGCCGCCGGCCTGACCACCCGCCCCGGCGCTGTCCCCTCCGCCGCGCCGGCCGTCCCGTCCGTAACGCCGGCCGTCCCGTCCGCAGGCTCGGCCACCTCGTCCGCCGCGCCTACCGCCCCGTCCGTAACGCCGGCCGTCCCGTCCGCGGGCTCGGCCACCTCGTCCGCCGCGCCGGCCGTCCGGTCTGCCGTGCCCGCTGGGCCTTTCGTCGCGTCCGCAGATGACGACGGTGTTCAGCAGGTGCTCGCGCAGTGCGGAGGGCTGCCGCTCGCGCTCCGGATGGCCGGTGCCCGGTTGCGGCACCGTCCCGGCTGGACGGTCGCGGTGCTCGCCGAGCGGCTGCGGGACGGGGCCAACCGGTTCGACGCGGCGTTCGGGATGTCGCTGCGGCAGCTCGACGAGGTGCAGCGGCGGGTGTTCCGGCTGCTCGGGGTGCTGCCGGGCGACGACTTCGGCGCCGCGGCGGCGGCCGCTCTCACCGGGCTGCCGGCCGGGCGGTGCGCGGAGCTCGTCGACGAGCTCGTCGACGCGCACCTGGTGCAGGAGACGTCGCCCGGGCGGTACCGGCTGCACGATCTGATCCGGCAGTACGCCGCCGACCTGGCCGCCGAGGACGGGCCCGAGGCGGACGCCGCGGTACGCCGGGTGCTGCGGCACTATCTCGCGGTGGCGGGCGAGGCGTCGCCGGAGTGGTTCGACGCGGAGTATCCCAATCTGGTGGCCGCCTTCGACACCGCGGTGCGCCTCGGGGACGACGAGGTGGTGGCCGATCTGCCGCCCGCGATGCGGGTCTGGTTCTTCCGGCATCGGGGCACCGCGGATCACGTGCGCCTGCTGGCGACGGCCGCCGACGCCGCCGGACGGCTCGGCCGGGCCCGCCGCCGGGCGTCCCTGCTCGCCGACCTGGGCTTCGCCCACGCCGCCGCCGGGCGCCTGACCGACGCCCTCGCCGCCTACGAGGCCGCAGCCGCACCAACCGCCCCGGGCGATGCCGCCCCGGCCGGGGTGGAGCTCGACGCGGCGCTCGCGTTGCGGACCGGGTTCGTTCTGCGGGATCTGGGGAGGTTCGCCGAGGCGGGGGAGCGGTTCCGGCAGGCGCGGGAGCTGTTCGCGCGGACCGGGAACCGCGGCGGGGAATCGCAGGCGCTCGCCTTCGACGGGTGGGTGACGCTACAGCGGGGCGACCGGGACGGCGCGGCCGGTCTGGCGCGGGCGGCCCTGGATCTCGCCGACGGCCCCGCGCGGATCACCGGACTGATCACTCTCGGACGCGCGACAGGTGAGATGGCCACGCTGGAGGAGGCCCTGCGGTTGGCCGGGGAGAACCGGCTGCCGCATCAGCAGGCCTGGTGCCACAACCAGATCGGCGTCACGTTGCGGGAGTCCGCCGACTTCCCGGCCGCCCTGGAGCAGCACCGGCGGGCGCTGGCGCTGCTGGAGTCACTCGCCGAGGCGCAGCTGGAGATCGAGTGCCGCCGCGACCACGACGAGACGGCCCGGCTGGCGGCGGAGGCGACACGGACGGGTCCGCCGGGGGAGAGTGGCCTGGACGGGTGAGGTACCGGACGGTCGCGGTCCGTTACGTTACCGGCATGCGCCGGCACCTCGCCCTCGTCCCGTTCCTTCTCCTGCTCACCGCCTGCTCCAGCCAGGGCGACAAGGCCACCGCCACGCCCACCGGGCCCGCCGCGCCGGCCACGGCGGCGCCGGGCACGCCGGCCGAACCCACCGAGCCGGCGACGCCCACCGCGACCGTCACGACAGTTGCGCCGAGTCCGACCGTTTCCGGTCCGCAGTACGCGTTCATCAAGGAGATCAAGCCGGCCACCCGTGAGCTGACCTACGACCTGGTCGAGTATTTCGCGGGCAAGGCGGCGGTGAAGGCGTGCGCCGACGACGGCGAGAAACCGGCCGAGAACGACTGGTGCGTCGGCTACTACATCCGCAACAACAACACGAAGCTGCGTACCGTCAAATTCGCCCCGGGCGCCGAGATCAAAGTCGTCGACCTGGGCGAGTTGACGAAGGCCGAACTGGGCCGGCTGGAAGGCGGAATGCTGCTGCGCTTCGAGATCGAGGGCGGCGCGATCGCCCGGGCGGAGCAGGTCTATCTGCCGTAAGACATCGATAAACTTGACAGTCTTAAGAAAGCTGCGGACACTCCTGGGATCCCCGGTTAGCGCTCACATGCCCCGATGTGAACGAAGGAATCCCCATGAGAACCCGTTCCCTGAAGATCGCGTTCATCGCGCTCCTCACCGTGGCCGGCACCGCAGTCGGCCTCCCGCAAGCGTCCGCCGCCGCCTGCGGCGACGGCACCTTCCAATCCCAGGTCACCGTCAGCGGCAGCACCTGGACCGCCCGCAACGCCGCGGGCTCGGCCGTCTACACCGGAACCGATTTCCGGGCCGCGGTCCAGGCCGGCATCGGCAGTCTCACCGCCGGGCGCACCTCGATCCAGCGGGTCGTCGTCCGTGGCAACGGCACCATGTCGGCCGGCAGCCGCATCTCGCTGGCGAGCTACACCTCACTGTCGGTGTGCGGCACGATCAACGTGACCGGCTCCGGCAGCGGCGACTACGCCCCGGTCTACGCCCGCGGTGTCAGCAACATCGAGGTCCCGTACCTCAACGTGACGGGCGCGCCGATCTACGGCATCTTCATGCGCAACGTGACGAACGTGTGGCTCGGCCAGATCGACATGCGTCTCAGCGCCGGCCTCGGCGTGCGCATCGACAACCGCGGCGACACCAGCCAGTGGACCCGCAACGTCCGGGTCGACAACGTCTACGTGCAGGGCGCCAGCTCACACGCGATGGAGACGTACGGCGTGGACGGCATCACCATCGGCACCGTCACCGCCCGTAGTGTCGGTGAGTCGGGCCTGCTGCTCAACCAGACGATCAACGCGACGGTCGGCACCGTCGACGCCGACAACGCCGGCGCCGGCACCGGTTACGCGGCGTTCCGGATGGCCAACCGCAACGGCCGGGTCGGCAGCTCCTATCCCAACAACATCAAGGTCGGCACGGTCAAGGCGCGTGGCGGCGGCCGCGGCATCTTCTGCGTCTCGGAGAGCGGCGGCGCGACCATCGACCGGGTCGACATCGCCAACACCGGAAACAATTCGATCCTGGTCGAGAACTGCTACAACGTCATCGTCGCCGGCGTCTCCGGCACGGTCAGCGGCGGCGGCGAGATCCGCATCGCGGCGCGCACCGAATTCGCGCCGTCCTCCGGCATCCGCTTCCAGAACCTGACGGTCAGCAATACCAACATCCGCTGGAACCCCTGCACCGGCAGCAACAACACCGTCAGCAACGTCACCCGGACGAATTCCACCCTCACCTGGTGCTGAAAGACATTGATTCGGTACGGCAGAGTAGAAGCACCGTGAGCCACGACGCGACGCAGGCGATCCGCAAGATCGAAACGCGGCCGCCGGGCTGATGCGGTGGGAAACGACGCGGGCGCCCTCGATCGACGGGGGCGCCCGATCGTTCGCCGAGTGTCAATGGACTTACCGGCGTGCGTGTGAATCGGATAGCGGACATCCGTTGAATGATGGCGATTCCATCGAATCCGGTAATGATTCAGAGCGAAGCA
Organism: Actinoplanes sp. NPDC026670; assembly: GCF_040638175.1. Lineage (NCBI taxonomy): Bacteria > Bacillati > Actinomycetota > Actinomycetes > Micromonosporales > Micromonosporaceae > Actinoplanes > Actinoplanes sp. NPDC026670. Next base: position 32,160 of record NZ_JBEZXU010000013.1, on the reverse strand, counting down.
CGGTGCACCAAATGATCATTCGGAGACCGCATTCATGGCTGCTCACCTCAGCACCGCCCATCGCGTGGCGAACCTCATCGGGGCCGGGCGCCTGATCACGATCGGCCGCGGATGATCGAGCCCGACCAGCGCCTGATGCTGACCGAGCTGCGGCGCCTGAACCGGGCGGCCACCGAGGACGTGTGGACCGACCTCGACGTGCACCTCGACGACCTGAACGGCGCGGCCGCGGTGGCCGTGGCGCAGGCGTTCGAGGAGGCCGAGGCCCGGCGCACCGGAAGCCCACCGGGTGTGGTCGTCGAGGGCGGCCCCGGCGCCGGCCGGACGCACCTGCTGCGCTGGGCCCGGGAGCAGGTGCAGCAGCGTGAGGGCTACTTCTTCGAGATGGGGCTCACCGGCGGCCACGCGTTCTGGCCGGCTGTCGTGCACACCCTGCTGCGCGGGCTGCGCCGCTCCGGCTACTACCGGCACACCCAGCTCGCCATGTTCCTGGAACGGCTCAGCGAGCGCGCCGAGATCCCGAGCACGCTGCGCCGCCCGATCCGCGGGCAGGCGCCGCTCACCCCGGCCGCCCTCGACGCGTTCGTCACCGGGGTCCGGGCCGCCGACCCGGAGGCCGGCCGGGACTGCCGGTTCACCCTGCGGGCCCTGGTCCTGCTGGCCGCCACCGACACCGACGTTGCCGACCTGGGCGAGTCCTGGCTGCTGTCGCTGGCCGAACCGGCGCCGGCCGACGCCGAGCAGTGGGGCCTGCCCCGGGTCGGCAAATCCGAACAGGACGTGGCCGTGGAGATCTCCCGGCTGCTCGCCCTGACCGGCCCCAGCCTGCTGGCATTCGACCGGATCGACGTGCTCCTGGCCCAGAGCGGCGCTGCCCACGTCCCCCCGGCCGCCGCCGACCCGGCCGGGAGCGGCTCCGGCCGTGCCGTCGTGGTTGGCGTCGATCCGGCCGGGAGTGACTCCGGCCGTGCCGTCGTGGTTGGCGTCGATCCGGCCGGGAGTGACTCCGCGCGTGCCGTCGTGGTTGGCGTCGATGTGGCCGGGAGCGGCTCCGGCCGTACCCCCGCGGTTGGCGTCGATCTGGCCGGGAGCGACGCCGGCCGTACTCCCGCGGTGGTCGTCGATCTGGCCCACGGATTGATGGACCTGCGGGAGAAGCTCTTCCGGACGGCGACCGTGGTCGCCTGTCGCCCGGCTTCCTGGCAGCGGATCCGGGGCGGTGACCCCGGTGACCGGTTCCGGCCGGAGATCCGCCTTGACCCGCTGCCGTCGCGGGAGGTCGCGGAGCGGCTGATCGCTGCCCGGTTCGCGCCGCTCTTCGAAGCGGCCGAGTTCAAGCCGCCGTATCCCACCTGGCCGATCCGGCCGGAGGCCTTCGAAGGGGCGCCCGGCCGGACGCCCCGGCAGTTGATCGACCGCGCCGACGAACACGTCCGTCACTGCCTGGCCGGCGACAAGATCATCCCGCTGGCGGATCTCGGCGCGCACCGGGAGGACGTGCCCGCGGATCACCCCGGTGGCCGGCGGGCGAGTGCGGTGCCGGCGAACCTCGAGGTGCAACGGGGGAGTGACGGGCCCGAGCAGCCGGCGCGTCTCGGTGAACGCCTCACCCGGCTCGCCGCTGAAGCCGACGTCGCCGCCGCGCTCGACCCGGCGACCGAGGACACGGTGATGCCGGGGCTGCTGGCGGCCGGGTTGCGAGCGTGGGTGATCGAGCGGGGCGCGGACCGGTTCGCCGTCCCGCCTGTCGAACCCGGTCACCCGGCGGCGCACGCGTGGCTGTGCGAGAGCCTGGACCCGGAGACCGGGGACGAGGCCCACTGGTATTTCCGCGGGCTCGCTCAACCCGGCGCGCGGGGCGTCCAGGCGCGGCTGGCCCGGCTGCGTTCGGTGACCGCCCTCGACCCCGCGGCGCAGCGACGGCGCGTCATCGTGCTGCGCAACACCGACTGGCCGGCCGGTCCGGTCAGCGACCGTGTGCAGCGGGAATTCCTCGACCTCGGCGGCACGATCACCGCGATCGACCCGGACGACCTGCGTATCTTCGCCGCCCTGGCCGTCCTGCTGGACGAGGACGATCCGGCCCTGCCGGGCTTCCTGCGCGCCCACCGCCCGGCCGCGGGCACCGCCCTGTTCAGCACGGTCCTGGGCCGGCGATAGCGCCCGCACCGGGCGCACAGGGAACTCGCGTACCGTTACTTTTCGTGCGCAAACTGGCCGTACCGCTGATCGTTGGTCTTCTGGCCCTCACCGGCCTGTATCTGCTGCAGCGACCGTCAGCCGACGCCCAGGTCGCGTCCCGGACGGCCGTCGCGGCGGCCGGTCAGGCCGTTCGCAACGTCATCTTCATCAACGGTGACGGGATGGGCGCGGCCCATCGCGAAGCCGGCCGTCTCTACCTCGCCGGGCCCGGCGGCAGCCTCACCATGGACCGGTTCCCCTACTCGGGGCAGCTCAGCACCAGCCCGGCCGACCCGGCGTCGATCGTCACCGACTCGGCCGCCGGCGCCAGCGCCTGGGCCACCGGCCGGCGCACCTACAACGGAGCGATCAGCGTCGACAGCGGAGGGAAAGCCCTGCCCACCCTCGGCGCGCAGGCCAAGCAGGCCGGCAAGGCGACCGGTCTGGTCACCACCGCGCAGGTCACCGATGCCAGCCCGGCCGCGTTCTTCGCCAACGCCGTCGACCGCGACGCCCAGGACGACATCGCCCGTCAGTACCTGGAGGTGTCCAAACCCGACGTGATCCTCGGCGGCGGTGAGGACTGGTGGCTGCCCGAGGGGACCGCCGGCGCCTACCCCGATCGGCCCGCCGCCGACCCCACCGAATTCAGCGCCGGCACCGAGGGCGACCTGATCGCCGAGGCCCGCAAGGGCGGCTACCAGTACGTCTCCACCGCCGCCGAACTCGCCGCGGCCGGGCCCGGCAAGCTGCTCGGCCTGTTCGCCAACGAGGAGATGTTCCAGCAGAACGGTGACGTCTACGCCCCGCCGGTCGACCTGGCCACCATGACACAGAAGGCCCTCAGCGCCCTCTCCACCGATCCCGACGGCTTCTTCCTGCTGATCGAGGAGGAGGCCGTCGACGAGTTCGCGCACGCCGGCAACGCGCGGCGGGTGCTCCAGGCGATGGGCCGGCTGGACCAGGCGGTCGCGGTCGCGCAGTCATTCGCCGCCGCCCACCCGGACACCCTGGTCGTGGTCACCGGCGACCACGAGACCGGCGGGCTGGCCCTGCTCGACGGGACCGGGGCGAGCACGTCCTTCCCGGTCAAGGGCACGAGACTCCGCTTCGCCATGCAGTGGACCACCACCGGGCACACCGCACAGGACGTGCCGGTCTCCGCCTACGGCCCACTCGCCGACAGGTTCACCGGCAAGCACCCCAACACGTACGTCCATGAGGTCCTCGCCCCGATTCTGACCCGCTGAACCGGGCCGTCCCGTCCGGGGTGCACCGCGATGGACCAGGCGGAGACCGTACGGTGAGTCAGTACGCGAACGGCCAGCCGCCGGAGTCGTAGCCGATCCGGTTGAGGCCGAGGTGGGACGAGCCGCTGTCGGCGTAGTAGTGGTAGAGCAGCAGGTCGTCGAGGACCGCCGGGTGACCCGGGCCGTGCACGGCGCCGTGACCGGACAGGACCTCGGTGCCGCCGCCGGCCGTCATCGGTGTGCCGTTCCGGTCGATGAACGGGCCGTTCGGGCCGGCCGAACGGCCGACCATGGTGCGGTAGGTGCTCGCGGCGCCCTTGCAGCACGCGTCGAACGACACCCACAGATAGTAGTAGTCGCCGTGTTTCACCAGGTAGGGCGCTTCGATCGCGGTGTCGCCGCGGGTCGCCAGGGCGGTCCGGGCCGGATTCGACGGGCGGCCGGTCGCCGGGTCCAGGGCGATCTGCTTGATCCCGGTCCAGAACGAACCGAACGTCAGCCACCAGTGGCCCTCGTCGTCGACGAACAGGTTCGGGTCGATCGCGTTGAAGTCCGAACCGGCGCCGCTCTCGATCACCAGGCCGGCGTCGGTCCAGCTGCCGGACTCGCCGGTGGCGCTGGTGGCCAGGAAGATCGCCGACCGGTTCGAGCCGAACGTCGACGCCGAGTAGTACAGGTAGTAGCGCCCGTCGTGGAACGAGATGTCCGGCGCCCACAGAGCCGTGCTGCCCTTCGTGTACGGAAGCGTCCACGCCGCGCCGTCCGGGAAGACCGCGCCCGCGTCGGTGAAGGTGCTCAGGTCGGCCGACGTCCGTAGCCGCAGGTTGTCCCCGGTGTGCGCCAGCAGATAACCGCCGTCCGGCTTGCGGACCATCGCCGGGTCGTGCACGCCGGCGTCGCCGAGCAGGAACGCCGGCTCCGGATAGGCGCTCGGCGCCACCACCGGTGTGGAACCGGCTGCGGGCGCACCCCCGTCGCGCGCCCGCAGCACCACGATGCCCGCTGCCAGGGCGGCGACCACCAGGGCAGCGACCAGGGCGATGCGGCGACGAGGCCGCGAAGTCACGGACATTGCCAAGATGTTAACGATCACATCGGCGGCGTCAAGACATTGTGTGACCGGCTCAATATTTACGAACGGTCGGTCGCTTTGTTAGATTCGCGGCATGACACAGGACGGCCGGCTGGTCCGGGGCGAACGCACCCGTGGCGCGGTGCTGGAGCAGGCACTGCTGCTCGCCACCGTCTCCGGGCTGGACGGGCTCTCGCTCAGCCAGGTCGCCGACGCGCTCGGGGTCAGCAAATCCGGCCTCTTCGCGCACTGGCGGTCCAAGGAGGCGCTCCAGCTCGCCGTCGTCGACCAGGCCCGCGCCCAGTGGACCGAGCGGGTCATCCGGCCGGCCATGACCGCCCCGCCCGGGGTCCGCCGGCTGTGGGCCGTGCACGACAGCCGGCTCGCCTTCTACGAGGCCGGGGTGCTGCCCGGTGGCTGCTTCTTCGCCAACGCCCACTTCGAGTTCAACGCCCGCCCCGGCGTCATCCGCGACCGTCTCGCCGCCGAGCTCACCGACTGGATGACCTTCCTCACCGGGCTCGCCACCGAGGCCGTCACGATCGGCGACCTGCCGGCCGGCGTCGACCCGGGTCAGCTCGCCTACCAGACCGAGGCGCTCGGGGTCTGCGCCGTCATGCAGTCCCCGGTCCTCGGCGCCGCGGCCACCTGCCGCCGGGCCCGCAGCTCCCTGCTGGAGCACCTGCGCGCCATCGCCACCGACCCCACGATCCTCCCGGAGCCGACATGACCACGCTCTCCCTCGGTGCCGTCGAGCACACGCCCGTGCACTTCGACGACCTGGACGCCATGGGCATCCTGCACAACTCCCGATACGCGGTCCTGGTCGAGCGGGCCGTCTCCCAGTGGTGGGCCGACCGGGGCGTCTCGTTCAGCGGCGGACGCCCGACCTCACCCGACGCGTTCAACGCCGTCCGGGAGTACTCGATCACCTTCCACCGGCCGGTCTCCTCGGTCGGTGACATCGCCGTGCACTTCTGGCTGGCGAAACTCGGCACCACCAGCGCCGACTACCGGTTCCGGGTGACCTCTCTGGACGGCGCCGAGGTCTACGCCGAGGGCCGGCGAGTCAACATCCGCCTCGACCCGGCCACCATGCGCCCGGCCCCGTGGACCGAGCATGCCCGCGGCCTGGCCGCCGCCCTGACCGCCTGACCGCCTGGCTTTTCTGAGTCGGCGAGCGGGCCCGGAATGAGTACCTGTACTCATGTGCGCGTCCACCCGCTTCCGCGATCTTCGATGCATGAGTCTGAACGGTCCAGGGCATCGCGCGGCCGGCGCATCCGTCATGATCACTGTCATGAACGAGCGGACACTGCGATGGTGGACAGCCCTCGGCGCGCTGGGCGGCAGCCTCCTGATCACGCTGGCCGCCTCCTCCGCGCTGGGCGCCACGTTCTCGCCGATGGTCGGCGTGCAGGGCCCGGACGGGTATTACGACTCGCGCGGCCTCGTCCTCCCGCTCGTCCCGACCGTGGCCACCGTGCTGGCCCTGTGCCTGCTGCGCTGGTGGCCGTACCTGCTGGTGGCGGGTGGCCTGATCAGCACCGCGATCATCTGGCCGGAGCTGCTGCCCGACTCGTCGGAGCTGCCCTACCGATACCTGCTCACGGCGGCCTTCCCGCTGCTGGTCGTCGGTGTTCTCGGCGGCGCGCAGAGTCTGCTGACCGGCCGGGCGGTGGCGCTGGGCGCGGCGGTGGCCGGGCTCGGCACCGGGGGAGTGCTGGCCGGCCGCGCACTGGCCCGCATCACCGATGAGACCGGCGCTGATCCGGTCTTCTGGTCGGCCTGCCTGCTCGTCGCCGGACTGGCCGCCACCGGGCCGGCGGTCTGGGCGATGCGGCGCGGCGACCGGGCCGCCGAGGGACCGGCCGGGGCCGGCTTCTGGTCCTGGCGGCGGCTGCGCCTGGTGATCGCGGCGGGGCTCGCCTCCTTCGTCGTCCTTCCGCTGGCGCTGTTCCCCACCGAGTACCTGGCCCGGCTCCTCGGCATCAGCTGGTACAGCCTGGCGTACGGCACCGAGAAGGCCGCCATCATCGGCGTGGCCACCCTGGCGCTGGTCGCGGTCTGTGCCACGCTGACCGGGCTGTGGGGCCTGACCGGCGCCCTGACCGCGGCGACCGTGCAGGTGGCGGCGGCATACCCGCTGGTCGTCGCCTACACCGCGCTGGACCCTGCGGGGCCGGCGCGCCTGGCCGGTGTCGTCGCCGGTATGGCGGTCGGCATCGCGGCCGTGGCCACCCGGTGGCGGGTCGCCGCCGCCGGCACCCTCGCGGTCGGTGCCGCCCTGGTCATGTTCATCGCAGACTCGGGCACCGGCGGCGCGGCGCAGCGGCTGGCCGCCGAACAGAGCACCGTACCCACGTTCGTGATGCTCGTCCTGGCGGTCGCGGCGGTGACGGCGACCTACGGGGCGGCCGCTCACGTGCTGGCGCCGCGCGGCGCGGTCCCGGCCGTGCTCGGGCCGATCGCCGCGGTGCTCGCGGTGGCCGGGGTGCCGGCCCTCCGGGTGATCCAGCTGCGGCGCGGCGGGCCACCGCAGGACACTCCGGGAACCGGTGACTCGCTGTCCACCTCGGCCGTGCTGATGCTGGTGGCGGCGGCCGCGATCGCCGGCCTCGGCATCGCCCACCACCTGACCGAGCGCTGGGCCGAACGCAAACGCGCCGAACAGATCCGGAAGGAGGCCGCCGCCGCCGAACGGGACCGGCTGGCCCGGCCCATCCACGACGGGGTGCTCCAGGTGCTGGCACTGGTCCAGCGCGAGGGCGGCACCGAGCTCGCCGCGCTGGCCGGCGAACAGGAGGTGGCGCTGCGCAACCTGCTCAGCGGCGCCGCAACCCCGGACGGCCCGCGCGGCGACACCGATCTGCGGGCCGCGCTGACCGCGCTGGCCACCCCTCGGGTCGAGGTGTCCGCGCCGGCCGGCGCGGTGCTCCTGCCCGCCGGCCGGGCGGCCGAACTGCTGGCAGCGGTGCAGGCGGCACTGGACAACGTCGGCCGGCACGCCGGCCCCGGCGCCCGGGCCTGGATCCTGCTGGAGGACGAGACGGATGGGGTACGGGTGACCGTGCGCGACGACGGCGCCGGGTTCGAACCGCAGCGCCTGGCGGAGGCAGCCGCCGCCGGCCGGCTCGGCGTGGCCCAGTCGATGCGCGGGCGGATCGCCGACCTGGGCGGCGCCACCGAGATCTTCAGCCGGCCCGGACAGGGCACCGAGGTCGAGTTCCACCTGCCCAGGTGATCGGGCCGGGCGCGGCCGGAATCCGCGCCCGGCGGGCCGGTCAGATCCGGTCGGCCGCGATCAGCAGGTAGTGGAAGCTGCCCTCCCGGTACGCGGTCAGGAACGGCTCCTCGATCCCGGTGGCGACCTCGGACCTGGCACGCAGCTCCCAGTACGGGATGGTGGCCGCGGTCAGGTCGACCACGTTGATCGGGACGAGACCGTTCGCGGCCAGCGCCTTGAAGTACTGGCTGCGCGGGTGGATGTCACACGTGTAGTGCTCGTTGATCCGGCTGACCGCCTTCGAGCGCAGGCCCGTCACGTCGTTGGCGCACCCGGTGATGCACACGTAGCGTCCGCCGAACCTGAGCAGACGGGCGAACTCGGCGTAGAGGTCGAAGAGGTCCACGTACATGGTGGTCTCGTTGGTCCAGATCGCCTGCCGGGTGTTGCCCGGCAGCTGGGTCTCCAGCATGTTGCGGAAGTGGAAGCGGACCCGGTCGGCGATGCCGCGCCGCGCGGCCTGCTCGTTGGCGAAACCGACCTGGTACTCGGAGATCGACACGCCGTCGACCTCGCAGCCGAACCGCTGGTGCGCCATGATGCTGGTCCCGCCGCGGCCGGAGCCGCCGTCCAGGATCAGGTGCTCCGGCGCGATCGGGCCGAGGTGGTCGAGCAGCAGGTCGGCCTGGGCGCTCTCCAGCCGGTGCAGCTCGGCGATGATCCGCTGCTCACGGGTGGCGGCCGGGCCGTCCAGGACCGCCGGATCGTAGGGACCGACCCCGTAGTGGTGGTGGTACAGGTCGTCGACCTCGCCGAGACGCAGGTTCACCGGGTCGTCCTGGTTGGTGTTCCAGTACGCGGCGACCGACTTCTCGAAGTCGGTGCGGAGGATCGTGCTGGTCATCATCAGCTCCCTTGGTTGTATCGGCCGGTGGTGGCGTGCCACCGGCGGCTGCCGCCGGTCCAGGCCCAGACATCCGCGAGGAACCGCCGCAGGTTCGGCGATCCGGCCGCGCTGAGCTGGGTGGCCAGCCCGACGAAGGTGTGCATCAGCTCGTTGTGGATCTCGACGGTGCGGGCCATCGCCTCCTTCGGGCCGAGGCCCTCGTTGACCTGGAGGACCCGTGGCAGGTTGAAGTCGGTCTCCGACTCGGCCGGGCCGGAGTGCAGGTCGTTGACGAGCACCGCCGCGTTGCCGGCGAGGGTGTACGCCCGGCGCACGTCCGGGTGGTAGAACTCGTGCGGCGACAGCTCGTAGCCGGCCAGCACGTCGACCAGGATCATCGGCGGCAGGTAACTGTTGAGGTGCCGCTGGACCAGGTACTCCCACACCGGCGGGGTGCGCCGGTTGACGTGCCAGTCCGCCTCCTGGGTCCAGGCCAGGAAGAGGATCGCCATCTGGTGCTGGAACCGGCCCAGCTGAGCCGGGCCGGCGTAGACGGCCAGGTGCTCCATGGCGGTGCGGAACGCCTCCGAGATGGGCTGGAGCCGGTGGTATCCGGCCATGTCCCTGGCATACCTCGGGACCATCTGGGCCGGGTCGACCACCGAGATCAGCCGGGCCAGGCGTGACCCGACCACCTCCGGCTCGGCCCCGAGCTCCACCTCGTCGACGTAGTAGTCGTCCGCCGCCCACTCGGCGACCAGGCATTTCGTGGCCATCAGCAGACGGTCGGGGTCGCTGACGGCGGGGTGGGCCAGCATCATGAACCGGCCGAATCCATAGGATCGCAGTTTGTCGAGGCGGCCCGGATAGATACCGACACTTCCGGCCCAGTCGATCAGCCCGTCGTCGACCAGATCGCCCAGTGCCGGGTCGTCCCGGATCGCGCCCGGACAGAACAGCTGATCATCGCGCGGAGGCTCGGCCAAGGGCCCGAGGAAGGCCCGGGCGGCCGACATGCCCAGCGGCGGGATGATCTTCCGCAGGTCCGCAGGCGGCGCGAACCGCAGGTCTGAGATGACGGACATGTCAGTGCGAGAGTTCGACGTGGTCGAGGATGCCGAGCGCGTCCGGCACCAGCACGGCCGCCGAATAATAAGCGCTGACCAGGTACGACATGACGGCCTGCTCGTTGATGCCCATGAACCGCACGTTGAGCCCCGGCTGGTACTCGTCCGGGATGCCGGTCTGGTGCAGGCCGATCACGCCCTGGTTGGACTCGCCGATCCGCATCGCCAGGATCGACGTGGTGTGCGTGTGGCTGATCGGGATCTTGCCGGACGGCAGGATCGGCACGCCCCGCCACGACGGCACGGTGTGCCCGTCCATGTCCACGGTCGGCGGGTAGATGCCCCGCTTCGTGCACTCCCGCCCGAACGCCGCGATCGCCTGCGGATGGGCCAGGAAGAACTTCGTGTTGCGCCGCATGCTCAGCAGCTCGTCCAGGTCGTCGGGGGTGGGCGGCCCGCTCCTGGTGTGTATGCGCTGCCGCAGGTCGGCGTTGTGCAGCAGGCCGAACTCGCGGTTGTTGACGAGCTCGTACTCCTGGCGCTCGCGCAGCGCCTCCACGGTCAGCCGCAGCTGCTGCTCCAGCTGGTCCATCGGGTCGTTGTAGAGATCGGCGACCCGGGTGTGGATCTTCAGGATGGTCTGGGCGACGCTCAGCTCGTACTCGCGGGGGTTGGTCTCGTAGTCGACGTAGGTGCCGGCCAGCGTCGGTTCGCCGGAGTGGCCGGCCGCGACCGCGATCGCCGCCTCGCCGTGCTTGTTCTGCGGGCGGCGGCTCTTGTCCCGGAACCCCTCGACGTGCTCGCGCAACATCTCGCTGCGCGAGGTCAGCTCGGCGAACGCGGACCGGGGCAGCGCCAGGATGGTCACCGCGGTCATCGCCTTCGCGGTGTACGCCCAGATCGGGTCGTCGGCCACCAGCACCTGCTCGCCGAACTTCTCCCCGTCGGCGAGCACACCGAGGCTGAGCGGGTCGCCGTACGCGCCGACGCCGACCTTGTCCACCTTGCCGTGCGCGATCAGATACAGGTTGTCGGCGACCGAGCCGAACTCGACGATCACCTGTCCGGGCTGGTACTCCTGCTGGACGAACCGGTCGGCTATCCCGCGCAGCAGCTCCTCGTCGTCGATCCCGGCGAGCACCTCGATCTCGCGCAGTTCGGACGGCACCACCTGCACCGAGGCCCCGGTGTTGATGAAGGTCAGCCGGCCGTCGCCGAGCCGGTAGGTCATCCGCCGGTTCACCCGGTAGGCGCCGCCCTTGACCTCGACCCAGGGCAGTTTGCGCAGCAGCCACCGGGAGGTGATCTCCTGCATCTGCGGGACCGACTTGGTGGTGTGGGTCAGGTTCCGTGCGGCGACGGTGCTGAGGCTCTGCTGGTACTCCTGGTCCTGTTCCTCACGCGTCTTGGCCGGCTTCACTGAACTGGTCACGGTGGTAACGCCCCGTTTCATCCGGAATAAGGCTTACATCTAGCCCGTTTTATCCCAGCTCAAAGCATGTTTGGCGGTTTTTGTAGAAGAGCGAACTATCCGACCTAAGCTCCGTGATCATGGAAGTGCTGCTCGCTGCCCCACGGTCCTTCTGCGCCGGAGTCGAACGCGCCGTCGACATGGTGGAGAACGCCCTGCGCGTGCACGGTCCACCGATCTGGGTACGCCGCCAGATCGTCCACAACGCCCACGTCGTGACCCGCCTGGAAGCCCTCGGCGCGATCTTCGTCGACGAGCTCGACCAGATCCCGGACGGCGCCACCGTCGTCTTCTCCGCACACGGCGTCGCGCCCGCCGTCCGCGCCGAAGCCGCCCGCCGCGGCCTGCACGTCATCGACGCCACCTGCCCGCTCGTCGCCAAGGTGCACGCCGAGGCCCGCCGCTTCGCCGCCCGCGGCGACACCGTCCTGCTGATCGGCCACGACGGGCACGACGAGGTGGAGGGCACCCTCGGGCAGATCCCCGGGATCCGGCTGGTCGGTGACGTCGCCGACGCCGCCACGGTCGAGGTCGACGATCCACGCCGGGTCGCCTACCTCACCCAGACCACGCTGGCCGCCGGCGAGACCGCCGCGATCGTCGGCACGCTGCGGGACCGGTTCCCCGGACTGGCCGGGCCGGCGGCCGGCGACATCTGCTACGCCACCACCAACCGGCAGGAGGCGGTCGCCGCCATCGCCGCGGCCAGCGACGTCGTGCTCGTCGTCGGTTCGGCCAACTCCTCCAACTCGCAACGGCTCGTCGAGGTCGCCCGCCGGCACGGCACGCCCGCGCATCTCATCGAGGACGCGGGGGAGATCCGCTCCGAGTGGGTGGACGGGGTCCGTACCGTCGGATTGACCGCAGGCGCCTCGGCGCCGCCGCACCTGGTCGCCGAGGTGATCGCCGCGCTCGGCCCGGACACCGTCACCGAGCACCGGGTCACCGACGAGAACGTCACCTTCGTCCTGCCGCCGGCCCTGCGCGACCCGGGGTCCCCCGGGTACCGGCCAGGGACTCACCCTGGGGCGGCTCCGGGGCTCCGCGAGCGACAGTCGTTCCGGTAAGCGAACCAGCTAGGGAGCAGACGATGGTGGACTTCAAGATCGAGGTCGTGGTGCTGCCGGTCGCCGACGTGGACCGGTCCCGGGACTTCTACCGCAACCTCGGCTTCCGCGAGGACGTCGATTTCACCGGCCCGGACGGGTTCCGGGTCGTGCACCTCACCCCGCCCGGCTCGGCCGCGTCGATCATCATCGGCGCCGGGGTCACCGACGCCGAACCCGGCTCGGCCAAGGGCGTCCACCTGGTCGTCGACGACATCGTCGCCGCCCACGATCACCTGGCCGCCCACGGCGTGCCGGTCAGCGAGGTGTTCCACGACGCCGGCGGGGTCTTCCACCACGCCGGGACCACCGCCCGCGTCGACGGCCCGCACCCGGACCGGCAGTCGTACGGCTCGTTCCTGTCCTTCACCGACCCGGACGGCAACGAGTTCTTCCTCCAGGAGATCACCGAACGCCGGCCCGGCCGGATCAGCCACGTCGTCTACGACTCGGTCGCCGCGGTCGAGGCCGCGCTGCGCGACGCGGCGATCGCCCACGGGGAGTACGAGGCCACCGTGCTCGACGGCAAACACGACGAGCAGTGGCCCGCCTGGTACGCCGCCCACATGGCGCGCGCGGCCGGGCTCGACGGGACGGCCTGAGTCCGGATCACCGGCCCGGGAACCATGTCGCAGAGGCACCTGAGGTTGCCGGCCGCGCGTGTCCCGGCCGTGGAAGGCTGAGGTCCGCCCGGTCCCACGGCCTGCTGGATAATCCGGGCCGTGGGACCGAGCAGATATCACTCGCCGCGGCGGGCCGACGCGGCCGCCGCCACCCGGGCGGAGATCCTGGCTTGCGCCAAAGACCTCTTCATGACCAATGGGTACGCCGGGACGACGGTCCCGCAGATCGCCCGGGCCGCCCGGGTCGCGGTGCCCACCGTCTACGCCAGCACCGGCGGTAAGGCCGACATCCTGGCCGCCCTGCTCGCCACCATCACCGACGACCCGGCGTCCGGGGACGTCGCCGCCGCCATCAGCGCCGTCGACGACCCGGCCCGGGTCATCGCCATCGTCGGTGAGGGAACCTGGCACAGCCACCGCCGGCACTGGGACACCATCGTCGGATTGTTCCCACAGGCCCGCTCCGAACCGTCGGCGGCGGCCGTGCACGCGAACATCCTCGAGCTCTACCAGGCCGCCATCGGCGTCGTCGCCGACCGTCTCGCCGAACTGGGCGGCCTGCGTCCCGGCCTGTCCCGCGACGAGGTCCTGGACATCCTCTGGTTCTACTTCGGCGACGCCGCCTGGTCGTCACTGTCCCTCGACCGGGGCTGGCCCCTCGAACGCACCCGAGACTGGCTGATCACCTCTGCCACCGCCGCCCTCCTCGGCCCCGTCGCTCCCGGCCCCGGCTGACGGCTGTGGGTACGGGTCCCTGGCCGCCGGGACCAGGGAGTCTGCCTGGGGCGAACACGTGGGTGGCGGGCCGAGCATGGGCCCATGCGAATCTTCGACGTGCTGGGCCGGTGAACCGGTGGAGTACTCGCTGGAGTTGATCGTGCTGCCGGTCTCCGACGTGGAGCGGGCCAGGGAGTTCTACCGGCGGATCGGGTTCCGGGAGGACCTGGACTATGCGGGCGGGCCGGATTTCCGGGTGGTCCACTTCACCCCGCCGGGCTCGGCGTGTTCCATCGTGGTGGGCGCCGGGATCGGCACGGCCGCGCCGGGGTCGGCAGAGAACGTACATCTGATCGTCCGGGACATCGTCGCGGCTCGCGCCGAGCTGATCGCCCGCGGTGTTGCGGTGAGTGAGATCTTCCACGACCCGGAGGCGGTGCTGTTCCATCACGCCGACGAGAGCAGGCGGCAGCCGGGCCTGTATCCGGGCCGGCTGTCGTATGCCTCGTTCGCGTCGTTCACCGACCCGGACGGCAACGGTTTCCTGCTGCAGGAGGTGACCGAACGCCATCCGGGCCGGTGAGACCGGGCGGCCCGGCTATGCGGCGGTCAGCCGGGCCAGCTCTTCAAGGGTGCCGTCGCGGCGGGCCTTGCGGATGCCGTGTTTGGCCATCGCCCCGTTGACGGCCAGCTGGACTCGCTTGAGCGGCGGCGACGTGAACCCGCCCACGGTGTGCGGGGCGTAGACGGCGACCCCGCCGGTCACGTCGAGCCAGCCGGTGCAGATCCGGTTGGACAGCCCGATCGCTTGCGGGCCGAACGAGTGCGCGGTGAACGCGGCCCGCCGTGCCCCGTCCGGCAGCGGCCCCTCGAGCACCAGCCCGGCGGCGCTGTGCCCGGTGACCCGTACCGGCACGATCACCGGGAACCCGTCCTCCCCGCGGTAGCCGAGAACCCGGTGCGGCAGCTTCGTCACCTGCCGGAACAGTTTCGCCGGATCGGTTCGGGGCGCGGCTCCCCGGACCGGCGGCGCCTGGGCGGGGAGCGCCGCGGCGGGCCCGGGTGTCTCGCTCACCCGCTCGACCGCGATGTCGATGACCACCCGCTGCTCGTGGTACTCACGCAGTAGCCAGTTCCAGAACGGCCCGGCCGGGGTGTCGCCGAGGAACCTGGCGACCTGCGGGGCGAGCGCCGCCAGCCGCGCCGGCGACGGTGTCAGCCCGACGCCGGCGACCCCTTGGGCCAGCACGAACCGGTCACCCGCGGACGCGCCGAAGCCGTGCTCCCGGGTGTGGTAGGCCATCGCGACCCGCGGGTCGCGCAGGATGTGCCGCAGTTTGTGGCTGAACGCCAGCGAGGTGGTGACACCGATCGTCCCAGCCGCCCGGTCGGCGAGGCCGGTGGGGGAGACCGGGATCGCGATCACCCCACCGGCCGGGGTGCCGTAGGCGAACACGGTCACCAGGTCCCCGGCCATCACCGTCTGCGCCGTCTCCGACCAGAGCATCAGGCGCCCAGCGCGGCGAAGGTGGCGGCGGCCTGCTCGCGCAACGCAGGGAACAGCACCGGCTCCTCGTGTTCGAGGTGCCGGTGCACGGTGTCGCGGACGGTCGCCGCGGCGCCGGCCAGCGACGGGCCGCCGAGCGGCGCCGCGGCCAGCGCCTCGAGCGCCTCGTCCAGCTCGTGGTGTTCGCCGGTGAGTGTGGCGAGCGGCGCGGACGCGCCCGGGGCGACCCGCTCGATCATCGGCCACAACCTGTCGTCCTCGGATTCGTGATGGTGGCGGAGGTGCGCGATGACGAAGGTCCGCAGCTCGTCCACGGCGGCCGGGTCGGCCTCCGGGCGGCGGGTGGCGTCGGCCAGCAGCGTGGTGGCGGCGCGGTGCAGGTCGTGGATGACACGGGTCTCCACGACCGACTGTGGTTCAGACATGGCGGCACCATATTGACTAGAGAGTCCTATAGTCAATTTCGGGCCTCGACCGCTCTGATGGTCTGGTCGAGCGCCTTGCCGAGGAACGGCTTGGCCACCGTGCCCAGCAGGAGTCCGACGATCCGGCCCTTGAGGTTCTTGCCGTCGCGGACCACGACCGCGTCCAGGACGGTGGTCCCGTCCGGCCGCCGGGACAGGTTGTACGTGTGCCCCGACGCCCCGCCCCACACGTTGGAGTCGGTCGTCCGCATCACCACCCGGTACGGGTCCGACCAGTCGTAGCTGAGCCGCTCCCAGACGCCGCCGCCCCCTTCGGTCACGTCGGCGTGGGTCGGCCCCAGGTCGTGCACCTTCAGGAAGTCGTCCGAGCTGTTGCCGAAGATCTCCGAACGGCCGGGGCCGAAGTCGGTGATCGCGGCGACGAACTGTTCCGGCGTCACCGACATGGTCTTGTGGAAGTGGATCGTTGACATGTGACGAGCCTCGCCGGAAACGGCGTGCGCCGAACCCGGGTGGAACCCTGGCGGGGACCCTGGCCCCGGTAGTCTGCGACGCCGGTGGACGGCGGGGAAGGACTGACGTGGGACTCGAACTGCGGGGGCGGCACCGCGAGCGGGAGACGCTCGACCGGCTGCTGCGCGACGTACGGGCCGGCCGCAGCCGTGTCCTGGTGCTGCGCGGCGAGGCCGGGGTCGGCAAGACCGCGCTGCTCGACTACCTGACCGGGCACGCCCCGGCCGGCCGGGTGGTCCGCTCGGCCGGGGTCGAGCCGGAGACCGAGCTCGCCTACTCGGCGCTTCAGCAACTGTGCGCCCCGCTCCTGGAGCACCTCGGCCGACTCCCCGAGCCGCAGCGGGACGCGCTGTCCACTGCGTTCGGCCTGAGCAGCGGCCGCCCGCCGGAGGGCCTGGTCATCGGGCTCGCCGTGCTCGGCCTGCTCGCCGAGGCGGCCGCCGAGCAGCCGCTGATCTGTGTCGTCGACGACGCCCAGTGGCTGGACCGGATGTCCGAGGTGATCCTCACCTTCGTGGCCCGCCGGCTGGATTCCGAGTCGGTCGCCTTGATCTTCGCGGCCCGTGGCACGGTCCTCGACGGGCTGCCCGACCTGCGGCTGGAGGGCCTGCCGGACGCCGAGGCCCACGCCCTGCTCGACTCGGTGCTGCCGGGCCTGGTCGACGCCCGGGTCCGGGACCGGATCGTCGCCGAGACCCGGGGCAATCCGCTGGCCCTGCTCGAACTGCCCCGCGACCTGTCCCCGGCCGAGCTGGCCTTCGGCTTCGGCCAGACCATGAGGGATGGGCAGAGCACGACGGCCACCGTCGTGGGCCGCGTCGAGGAGACCTTCGGACGCCGGATCGCCGCCCTGCCCGACGACTCCCGCACCCTGCTGCTGGCCGCCGCCGTCGAACCCGTCGGCGACGTTCCGCTGCTCTGGCGGGCCGCGGAACGGCTCGGCATCGGCCCCGAGGCGGCCGCGCCGATCGAGGCGGCCGGGCTGGTCGAGTTCGGGGCGCGGGTGCGGTTCCGGCATCCGCTCGTCCGGTCGGCCAGCCACCGGTCGGCCGGGGCCGCCGGGCTACGGGCCGTTCACCACGCGCTCGCCGAGGTCACCGACGGTGAGCGCGACCCGGACCGGCGGGCCTGGCACCGGGCGCACGCCGCGATCGGCCCGGACGAGCCGGTCGCCGCCGAGCTCGAACAGTCCGCCGGCCGCGCGCTCGCCCGGGGCGGACGGGCTGCGGCCGCGTCGTTCCTGGAACGGGCGGCCGAACTCACCCTGGATCCGGAGGCACGCGCCGGACGTACCGTCGCCGCCGCCCGGGCCCGGTTCGCCTCCGGCGCGGTCGGCGCCGTGCCGGAGCTGCTCGCCGCCGCCGAGCTCGGCCCCTACGACCCGGTCCGGCAGGCCGAGATCGAACGGCTCCGGGCCCGCGTCGCGTTCGCCGTGAACTCCGGCCGGTCCGCGGTCACCCCACTGCTCGAAGCAGCCGGCCGGTTGCTGGCGCTCGATCCGGCCGCGGCCCGCGCCACCTACCTGTCGGCGATCGGTGCCGCGGTCAACGCCGGCCGGCTCGGCGGCGACGACCTGCGCCGCGCCGCCGAGGCCGCCCGCTCCGTCCCGGCCGGCGACGAACCGGCCGGGCGGCTGCTCACCGCGTTCACCACGTGGAGCCTCGACGGGCACACCGCCGCCGCGCCGCTGTTCCGCCGGGCGCTGGAGGCGGTCACCCCGGAGAACGACCTCGATCTGCACTGGCTGGCCGGAATGGCCGAGCACGAGATCTTCGACCACGTCTCGTTCCTGTCCCGCACCGGGAAGGCGGTCGCGTTCGCCCGCCGGGAGGGGCTTCTCGCGCTGCTGCCCAGCGCGCTCACCTTCCGGGCCACCGCGCTGATCTATTCCGGACGGTTCGCGGACGCCTCGGACCTGATCGACGAGGCCGAGGCGCTCGCGTACGCCACCGGGCCGTCACCACACCCGGCGACCGCCGCGATCCTGGCCGCCCACCGGGGGCGCACCGGGCCGGCGCTGGAGGCGATCGAGTCGCTGCGCACCGAGGCCGAGGCGGGTGGTGTCGGCTGGCTGATCGGCGTCGCCGGGTACGCGCGGGCGGTGCTGCACAACGGGCACGGCGACTATCCGGCCGCGCTGGCCGCCGCCCGGCAGGCCACCGGGCACGACGACCTGGCGGTTCTCCAGTGGGGGCTCGGGGAGTTGGTCGAGGCGGCTGCCCGTACCCACGAGATGGATCTCGCCAAGGCGGCGCGGGACCGCCTCGCCGCCCGGGCCGGCGCCTCCGCCGGCGGATGGGCCCGCGGCACGCGCGCGCTCGCCGACGCGCTTACCGGGACCGACCCCGACTCCTCCTACCGGGAGGCGATCGAGCAGTTCGCCGGCACCGGCCTCGACCTGCAGACGGCCCGCGCCCGGCTGCTCTACGGCGAATGGCTGCGCCGGGAGAACCGCCGGGCCGACGCCCGGCTCCAGCTGCGGCCGGCGCACGACGCCTTCGCGACGATGGGCGCGGAGGGCTTCGCCGAGCGCGCCGCGCGGGAGCTGCTCGCCACCGGGGAGACCGTGCGGAGAAGGACATCGGGGGTACGGGAGGAGCTGACCGCCCAGGAGGGGCAGATCGCCCGGCTGGCCGCCGCCGGCCGCACGAACCCGGAGATCGGGGCGGTCCTGTTCCTCAGCCCGCGCACCGTCGAATGGCACCTGCGCAAGATCTTCGCCAAGCTGGGCGTGACGTCCCGCCGGGAGCTGGCCGCCGCGATCTGATCACCGGCAGTCACCGTCAGGCCAGGAAATCCTCCACCAGTTTGCGGAACAACTCCGGCTGCTCCACCCAGGGGCGGTGACCGGATTCGGTCATCAGCTCGTAGCGGGCGTCGGGGTGGGCGGCCGCCACCACGCGGGCCGGGGCGGTGCCGATCATGCCGTCCGAGGCGCCCGCCACCACCAGCACCGGGGCGAGCACCGGGCCCGGCCGGGCCGCGCCGGCGTAGAACTCGTCGCGGAGCCACGGGAGCCGATTGGCGTGGCCCGGCACGTACTCGGCGCGCAGCTCGGGCGTCCAGCGATGCCAGTGGAACGGGACCATGAACGCCTGCGCGAACGGCCCCCGGGCGGCCGCGGCCTGCGGATACCACGGCTCGGCCGACCGCGACGCCCGGATCCGCGCCACCTCGGCCGGGTCGATGTCCCGGCCGGCCCGGCCGATCGGCGTCACCAGGACCAGGCGGCGGACCCGGTCCGGGCGGGTCACCGCGTACTCCTGCGCGGTGAGCGTCCCCGCCGAATGCGCCAGCACGTCGAGCCGGTCGAGGCCCAGGTGCTCGCGCAACGCCTCCAGATCACCGGCCTGCGCCGTGAACGACACGGTCGAGTGGTCGGCCGGCACCTCCGAACGGCCACCGGCCCGCGCGTCGGCCAGGATCAGCCGCCGCGTCGCCGACAGCCCGCCCAGATCGCCGAGATACCGCACGTCCATCCCGGGACCGCCGGGCAGCACCACCAGCGGCGGACCGTCCCCGGCCACGTCATAGAACAGGCGCAGGCCGTCGGGGGCGGCGTAGTACGGCATCCGGCGATCCTGCCACGCCCGGGGGGATGGTGTTTGAGCCGTCGCCGTCGGGCAATCTTGAAGACGTGAACTGGCTGGAATTCGCTCTGCTCCACGTCGACGAGCCCTGCACCGTCCGGGTGGAGGCGCCCGGACGCCGTGCCACCCCCGTCGGCCCGTGTGTGATCGCCCGCCGGCCGGACGGGTTCACCCTGCTCTGCCCGCCCGACACGGTCGCGCCGCCCGGATCCCGGATCACCCTGCCGGCCGGCGACACCGTCGAGGTGCTGACCGCGGTGCACCTGGCCGCGCACGGCACCCGGCTGCCCGAGCACCAGCAGCTCGACGTGGGACGTCAGGAGGTGGGCCGGCGGCCCTGCCGGGTCTCCGGAAGACCAGGCTGACCCCGGCTAACCCTCAAGATCGGCGCGCCGCGGCCGATAGGCGGGGGAGTGTGGTCCATTCACGGAGACGACACGTCGCGAACGTGTGGCGTGGTGGAGCCTCGCCGTCCTGCTGATCGCGCAGCTGGTGATCTACGCGGCCGGGGTCGATGACAATCCCGTCGCGGGACTGCTGCACAACGTCCTCTACCTGGTGCCGGGCCTGCTGGTCGCGAGCGTCGCCGGCCGCGCGCCCGGCCCGGTCCGTACCGCCTGGGCGTTCCTGTCCGCCGGTCTGCTGTCCTACGCGATGGCGAACCTCTACTGGTGGATGTTCGTCCGCGACCTCGACCCGGAACCGCTGATCACCCCGGCCGACCCGCTGTGGCTGGCCTTCTACCCCTGCCTGGTGACCGCGCTCGTGCTGGTGCTGCGGCACCGCCTGCCCCGGGTCAGCGCCTCCGCCTGGATGGACGGGGTGATCGCGGCCACCGCGGTCGCGTCGCTGGTGTCGGTGCCGGTGCTCGGGGCGGTCGAGCCGGCCCCGCACTCGACGATCCTGGGCGTGATCGTGAACGCCGCCTACCCGGTCGCCGACATCGCCGTCGCCGGCTGCCTGCTCGGCGCGTGGGCGCTGTCCGGATGGCGCGCTGACCGGGTGCTCGGCCTCCTGATCGCCGGAATGGGCCTGTTCGCGGCGGCCGACACGGTCAGCATGGTGCTGCTGTGGGAGGGCGTCGAGGTTCCGGCCGCCGTCGACCTGGCCTGGCTCGTGGCCCTGAGCGTGCTGGCGCTGGCCGCCCGGCAGCCGTCCCGGCACACCCGGGCGGCCCGCCCCAGCATGTGGCTGAGCACCGCCGTCCCGGCTGGTCTCGCGGTCTGCTGCCTGGGTCTGCTGCTGTGGGCGGCGCTGACCGCGTACTACATCGAGCCGGTCAGCAGTGTGCTCGCGGGTGTCGCGGTGGCGGCGGCGATCGTACGGATGATGGCCAGCGTCCGGGCCGCCGAAGCGCTCGGCACGGCCCGCCGGCAGGCCCGCACCGATGAGCTGACCAGTCTCGCGAACCGCCGGTTCTTCGTCGAACGCCTGGAACGCGAACTCGACCGCCCCGATCCGGGACTGGCCGTCGCCTACGTCGACCTGGACCGGTTCAAGGAGGTCAACGACAGCTTCGGCCACGACGTCGGGGACACCCTGCTGCGGCTGGTCGGCGACCGGATGCGGGAGTCGCTGGAACCGGAGGTGCTGCTCGCCCGGCTCGGCGGTGACGAGTTCGGCCTGATCATGCCCGATACCGGCCGGGACCGGGCCGCGGAGATCGTCGACGGGGTGCTGAGCACTCTGCGGGAGCCGTTCGTGCTGCCCGAGGTGGATCTGCACGTCGACGCCAGCGTCGGCATCGCGGTCTGCCCCGACGACGGCGTGGACCGGTCCACCCTGCTGCGGCGGGCCGACGTGGCCATGTACGCGGCCAAGACCGGCCACGGCGGCGCGCCGGTCTTCGCCACCGGGCTCGACGATCACGCGCGGGCCCGGCTGACCATGCTCGAGGAACTGCGTACCGGGCTGGACCGCGGCGAGTTGGTGCTGCACTACCAGCCCAAGGTGACGGTGGACGCGGCCGCCCGGGTCACCGGGGTGGAGGCGCTGGTCCGCTGGCAGCATCCGGTCCGCGGGCTGATCTATCCGGACGCGTTCCTCTACACCGCGGAGAGCGCCGACCTGATGGGCCGGATCACCACCGTCGTGCTCGACCTCGCCTGCCGGCAGAGCCGGGAATGGCGTGACCAGGGGCTCCCGGTCTCGGTGGCGGTCAACCTGTCGGTGTCCAACCTGCGTGATCCCGGGTTCCCGGAACAGGTCGGGGAGCTGCTGCGGCGGCACGGCCTGCCGCCCGCCGCCCTCGAGCTCGAAGTCACCGAGAGCGTCCTCATGACCGACGCCGACAACGCGCTCCAGTCGCTCGGGCGGCTCCGCGACATGGGTGTCCGGCTGGCCGTCGACGACTACGGCACCGGCTACTCCAGCCTCAGCTACCTCCAGGTCCTGCCGGTCGACGACCTGAAACTGGACCGGGCCTTCGTCAGCCGGTGCGGGGTCGACCCGCGCAGCGCCGCGATCGTGCACAGCACGGTCCAGCTGGCGCACTCGCTCGGCATGCAGATCGTCGCCGAGGGCGTCGAGGACTCGGACATCTTCGAACGGCTGCGCGACTACGGCTGCGACCTCGCCCAGGGGTACGGGATCGCCCGGCCGCAGGACGCCGCCACCACCACGGCCTGGCTGCTGGAACGGGAGATCGGGTACCAGGCCGCAGCATGACGCCCCCGGCCGGGGCCGGGGGCGTCGTGTGCATCCGATCAGCGGGTGATGACCGGGACGTTGCGGATCTGGTGCTCGATCAGGCGCTTCGCGAACTTGACGACCTCCGCGTCCCGGCCGGCCGGGCTG
Source organism: Actinoplanes sp. NPDC026670 (assembly GCF_040638175.1). Classification (NCBI taxonomy): domain Bacteria; kingdom Bacillati; phylum Actinomycetota; class Actinomycetes; order Micromonosporales; family Micromonosporaceae; genus Actinoplanes; species Actinoplanes sp. NPDC026670. Next base: position 9,730 of record NZ_JBEZXU010000013.1, on the reverse strand, counting down.
AAGTCCTTGCCCGGCTGCTGCTCGGCGACCCACCGCTCCGACCGCTCCACCATGCGGAACAGGTCGGTGACCGCGCCCGGGTGCTGCCGGCACAGGTCGACGGCGATCCGCAGGCGGCGCTCCGGGACACCCCGCAGGTACTCCGGCATGCCGGCCTTCCAGGCGAGCGGGTGGACCAGGTAGCCGGCCGGCAGGTTGCCCGGCCCGCCCATCGCCTCGAGGATCTGTAGCGGATCCAGCCGCAACGGCGGTGCTTTCACACCCATCCAGGCGAGACCGGCCAGCGCCAGCACGATCACCACGAAGATCGCGGCCAGCGGGTTGCCGGTGCCCATCGCCAGGATGATCCCGAACCCGACGAGGACCAGTCCGCCGGCGGTGATCGTCCCGGTGTTGCCGGTCGTGTCGCACGCCTCCCGGCGGGCCTCGTCGATGTATTTCTGGATCACGTTCTCCAGCAGCGGGTTCGACGGTCTCCATCGATCACCCCGCACCGGCATCGTGCCTTCGGGTAACTGGGTCATGGGGGATTCGCGTCCTTCCCGCTCGTCCGTGTGCGGTTTCCGGACCACGAGGCCAGGCCGTCCGTGGCCTTGCCTTTTCCGGTAGCGCCGCGAGAATCGGCACCCCCGGCGGCGACTTGAGGGATATCTCAGAGGTAGGGCTGGGTGCCCGGGACCGCGGTCGGCAGGCCCCGGCGGGCACGCTCGGCGCGGACGGCGACCTCGGCCACGTCGTACAGGGCGCCGGCCACCGCGACGACGATCACCATGCCGGTGAGCCACCGCAGCGGGTCGGCGTCACCCCAGTTCAGGGTGGCGATCCAGGCCGGGTTGAAGAACTGCTCAGCCGTGGCCAGCCACACGATCGGGCCGGTGAACAGCACGGCCAGGGCCGCGTTGACCAGGGTCACCGTGTGCGACCAGGCGCCGCGCCGCGACAACCAGACCGCATAAAGAGCCTCCAGGATCAAGACCACGATGAGGTACGGCCACCAGAACGCCCAGTTCGCCGGGTCGAGGACGGGCTGCTCGGTGAACGTGAACTGCTGAAGGACCAGGGCGGCGATCAGCAGCACCGGCCAGATGACCGCCGCCCACAGCTGGGCCGGGGTCAGGAAGCCGGGCTCGTAGCGGGGCAGATCAGCCGGAGTCCACGGCCGGCTGGGCGGCCCGGCCCGGGTCACGCCGGCCCGCTCCAGCAGCGCGAACGTCAGCGTCGACCAGAACACCATGTGCGCGCCGACGGTGAGCAGAGTGCCGATCACGGTGCCGACGACCTCGCCGAACGTGGCGCCGCCGAGCACCCGGATCACCACCGAGAGGGTCACCACGGCCGGCAGCACGATCGACAGCAGCATGGTCAGCAGGCGCTGCCAGGCCGGGAAGACCGCCGGCCCGATCAGATAACGGGGCCGGTCCGCGTAACCGTCGGCCAGCCGGTCCGGGTCGCCGAGCTCGAGCAGCGTCTGCTCGACGGCGGTGTCGTGGGCGGCGCCGCCGTCGACCCGGGCGTCGACCGCGTCGTCGATGGAGGTGCGCAGCTCGCGCTCGATGTCGGATCGCTGCTGCTCCGGAACGCGGCGCAGCACGGTGAAGACGTAACGGTCGATGAGGGTGGTCACAGGTCGCTCCCTGATTCGGTGCCGGCGGGGGTGTCCAGGTCGCCGATCGCGGAGTCCAGCCGCACCCACTCGTCACGCAGCGCCGACGCGATGGCGTCGCCCTGCTCGGTGGTGCGGTAGAACTTCCGCGGCCGGGCCTCGTCGGTGTTCCACTCACTGGTCAGCAGGCCCTGGGACTCCAGGCGCCGTAGCAGGGGGTAGAGCGTGTTGGCCTCCACCTCGAACCCGGCCGCGCTCAACGTCTCGAGCAGCGAATACCCATACCCGGGTGTCCGCAGCACCGTGAGACTCGCAACGACGACCGTGCCACGGCGCAGCTCCTGCAAGTGCCCGGAGAGCGTCGCATCCATTGTCATGCATCCCACGATACTGTGTCTCACGCACTATGGCAACCGACACGGCATTGTTCCGCGCCCACCTGCGGCGGAGCGGCTCAACCCCGTTGCCCCACCGCTGTCTCGGAGGGTGTTTGGCGGCGGTGAGAGCCGGCCGGGGGTTCGGTGAGGGGTAGCTACGCCCGTGAGGCGCCTTTCGGCCCGGAGGGAACGGGGTCTCGCGGGGCGCCGGCGGGGCGGGGAACGTGTGGTCGGGGGAGGTTTGTGCCGTACCGAATCTGGCCTGTGGTGTGCCTCGGGGTTGAAGAGGTTTCACTAGTAGGCTTCGGGCCGTTGTGTTTCGGGGATCGAAGACGCGGGGCTCCCGGCCCCGCGGGCAGAGGGACGGATATGAGTGACGAGGCCGACTTCCACGCTGACCGGACGCAGGAGTTCTACGTGTCGGCTGTGGTCCCGGCCGTGCCGCCGCAGCACGGTGGCGCCGAGGTGATCGAGGTCGCGGCCTACCGTGGCGAGACCAAGTTCGAGAGCGAAGTGATCGAGAAGATCGCCTCGTCGGCGGCCCGGTCGATCCCCGGGGTCGTCGAGCTCGGCGGGGATGTGGCCCGGTTCTTCAACTCGGTGCTCGACAAGATCGGCCTGGACAAGGTCGGCGACTCGACCCGCGGCGTGTGGGCCAAGGTGGACGGCACCGACGTGGAGCTCACCGTCATCCTGGTGATCTCGGCCGGCGAGGTGGTCGCGGACGTCACCGCGGCCGTGCGCACCGTGGTGATCGAGGCGGTCGAGCGGTACGGCCTGCACGTCAGCGAGTGCACCGTGAAGGTCGACGACATCCGGCTGCCGGAGAGCTGACCCCGGCCCGGCTTCCGCCTCGCTTCGCGCTGCCTCGCTTCGCGCCGCCTGGCCTCGCGCCGCCTCGCCTCGCGCTGCGCCGCCTCGCCTCGCCCTGCCTTCCGTCCTTTTCGCGTCGCCCACATTTCCGACATTTCGGATATTCCCGGAAGTGCGGGTCGGGGGGCGGTAACGTGCGGTTCGTCGGCGGCGTTTCACCGGGGGGAATGATGATCACCGTGCCCGCGGGGAGCAGCCTCACGCTCCGATGCCCGGGCACCCAGGCCATCGTCCTCGTCTCCCTGGCCGACGTGTCCGCGCCGTTCCTCGCCGACCTCGAGCCGATCCCGGTCCTCAGCCTCGACGGCCCCGGAGTCCGCCGCATCGGCATCCTCGAACTCGTCACCTCCGCCGGCGTGACCTGGGTCGAGGCCGAACTCCGCAACGACCAGCTGACCGTCATCGGCGACGCGCCCACCGACGTGGTGCAGCGCCGCGCCTCGGCCCGGCGTCCCGGCACCTATCCGGCGGTCGGCACCGCCCAGATCGAGAACATCGACGGCCGCCACCTGGTCCCGGTGACCGGCCGGGTCGAGGACATCTCCACCTCCGGCCTGCTGCTACGGGCGACGACCGACGACAATCTTCCTTCTCTGCCGTACGGCATAGAGCGCACCCTGCTCCACGTGACGATGCCGTGGGGCGAGCTGACCGCCGCGGTGACCACCGTCGACCAGCGGGCCGACCTGTTGCGCGGCACCTTCGAATGGATCGACCCGAACGCCTCCGACGAACTGGTCCGCTTCTGCGGCAACCGCCGAAGCTGAGCCCGCCGGCCCTCGCTGCCTTCAGATCAAGGACACGGCACTGGCTCCCGTGGGTGACGTTACCTAGCATCCGGGGTCCAGCCAGCCGATCGGAGATCCGCTATGCCTGACGTCCCGAAGCCGGATCCGGTACACGTCGGGCCGATGGATCTTCCGCCGTACGTCTACGTTCCGTGTTCGCCGTTCAACGCGGGCGACGCCGATCTGTCGGTGGATCTGCGATCGACCAAGGCCGGGCAGATCGTCCTGCTGGTCTACTCCGCACTGGACCGGCTGGTCGACAACTGCGGTCCGGAACAGCCGTGGACCGTGCTGCCGGCCACCGAACTGGAGCAGATCCGGGTGGCTACGGGTTTTGAACTGATCCTGCTCGACGTGTGTATACCCGAGCATCTGCGGCGGGGCGCGGGAGGAGAATCAGGATGACCGATCGGCTGAACGTGGACATGGCGCTGCTCGACGCGGTCGCTGACCGGCTCGCCCAGGCGGGCGGCGACATCGACGCGACCGGCGCCGCTGTGCCTCCGCCTCCGGACGCCGGCCCCGCCACCGCCGACGTCGCCGAGGTCCTGAGTCTGCTGTGTGGCGGTGCCGCGCAGCTGGCGGAGAGCCTGCGTACCTCAGGTAGCCGCGTCACCGAGGCGATCAGCCGGTACGGCCAGGAGGACGCCGCCGCAGGCGGCGCGATCCGCGGAGCGTACTGATGCCTGTCGACACGCGTCTCGACGGCAGTCCCGAGCAGGTCCACGCTACCGCCCGATGGCTGCTTGATCAGCTCGCCTTCGAGGTCGGCGCCGGCGCTACCGCGATGACCACGGCCGGTGTCGACGCCACGCAGGGCTGGCAGGGCGCGGCCGGCGACGCTTTTCGGGGCCGGATGTCCCGGGAGGCAGCAACCGCCGGAGAACTGCGCGCCGAGATCACGAACAAGGCCGCCCGGATGACCGACCTCGCGAATCAGCTCGCGCAGGCGCAGCAGCACATGGCCAACGCCCGGGCGATCGCGGTGGATGGTGGCCTCCCGGTGGACGGCTATCTGATCGGGGATCCGGGAGGAGCCCCGCCGGCGCCGCACGGTACAGCGCCACCGGAGGTGCTTGCCGCGCACACCGACGCGGTTGCGCTGCATCAGCGTCAGGTGGACGCCTACGCCCAGGCCGAGGGTGAGGCGGGCAAAGCGACGGCGCTCGTGAGGTTCTTCGGTGACACCTGGAAGAACATCAAGGACGACGTACGCAAGAAGTGGTTCTTTCTGATCGGGGACGGGGCCAACGGCCTGACCGGCGGACTGCTCAGAGAGCACCTCAAGGCCCTGAACGCACATGCCAAGGGTGCCGCAGAGGAGATCAAGAAGCTCGAGACCGCCTACCTGAAATCGCAAGGTGGGTCAGCGCACTCCCGGTCCCTTCATGAACTGATGTCGAAAGAGGTCCTGGCCGCCAAGCAGGTCGAGGAACGGGCCGCCACCGGTCTCGGGAGGCGCATCGCCGGCCGGGTTCCGTTCATCGGGGCGGCGATCGCCGTCGCCGGGATCGGATACGACATCGAGAACGGCAAACCCGCGGTGAAGGCGGTCGCTTCCGGGGGAGGCGGCATCATCGGGGGAATCCTGGGCGGTATGGCAGGCGGCGCGATGGGCGGAACACTGACCGGCGGCCCCATCGGCACTGTCGTGGGATCAGTCGTCGGTGGTGTCGCGGGTGGACTGATCGCCAGCGGGGTGATCGATGCCGCCTACGACAGGCTCCCTGAGGGAGTGAAGGACGCCTTCAACGACGGTCAGGCCACGGTCAGCAAGGCCCTCGGAGAGGCCGGCGGCGAGGCCAAGAAGCTGTGGGACAAGATCTTCTAAGGGGAGCCGTGGACGAGCAGTCACCGTGGAAGGGAACCGGACCGGGTCGCCTGATCGGTGTCTCGATCGCGTTCGGGGCGTTGCTGGCCCTGAGCTTCGTGGCCTTCGCTGTCTACGGGCTGGTGACCGAGGATCGTCTCGGTGCGCTGATCAGCCTGGTCGTAGCCGTGTACTTCGGTCATCTCGCCGCGATCGGTGACGCGAACTTCTGGCGGCCGCGCAGAGTCCGCCGGCCGTCTGCGGTCGTCGCCGAGAACGGAGGCTTGACCTTCCGCTTCTCGAGCTGGGCTCGTGTCCTGGCGGCGACCAACCTGCTGTTGACCGCGGCCGTGCTGATCCTCTTCGGTGTGGGCATCGTCGGTGATGGCGACACGGTCAGCGTGGTCGCCGCGATCGTGGCCTTCGCTGCCGCGGCCTGGCTCCTTCTGTCGAGCCTTCGGCTGTGGCTCGGAGGCCGGGGGAGACTGCGCGTCAGCCCGGACGGCCTGGAGCATCGCAGTCTCGGCCTCGTGCACCGTCTGCCCTGGCACTCGATCGTCGACGTCATCCCGGCGACGATCGGCAACGCCCCGGCGGTCGTCGTCCTGCCGTCCGCGGCGGCGCCGGTCGATGTCGTCTTCGCCTGGTTCACCCGCATCGGCGGGCGCCGTGGCTTCCGTCTGCCGTCGATGATTCTGCGCGGTATGTGGCTGGCCGGTGAGACCGAGACCGTCTACCAAACCTTGCGGCACTACCACGCCAATCCGACCCACCGCACCGAGTTGGCCACGGAAGCCGCCCGGCAGCGAATCGACCAGCAGCGGCTGATCCTGCGCTGACCATGCCTACCGCTTCGTCATCATCTGGTCACGCAATGTTGCCGAGTGGCGGGTGGCGGCCTATGGTGACCGGGTGTTGTCGACTGGTGTCGATATGTGGTCGGGGCGGCGGGAGATCCGGGCCGGCAGTGAGATCTTCTGTGTTCGGGGGGCCGCGGAGGTCTCTGCCCTGGAAGAGGGCTGTGTCGTGCTTCGGGCCGAGGCCCGGCAGGGCAGTGTCCGGGGGCGGGACGTGCGGCTTGCCCGGCTCGAGGTGGCGAGGCGTGGGGACTGTCCGGAGCGGCGGCGGGCCGAGCTAAAAGTGGAGGCCCGGCTGCACGACGTGGTTGCGGGGCTGCCCCGGGTGGTGTTCCGGTACGACGAGGCCGGGTCGTACACCTTCGCGACCGGGATGCCGCCGGGTGTGGCCATCACCGAGCTGCACGGGCGGCCGCCGCTGGCCGGGCGGGTCCTGCACGACGTCCTTCGTGGAATCGCGCTCGTCGGCCGTACCCTCGAAGGTCTTCATGAAACCGGACGGGCGCATCGCGCGCTGAGACCGGAAGTGCTGCTCGCGTCGCGGGATCGGATGTGGCTGCGCGACGCCGGGCTGGCCGCGACGCCGCCGGAAGCCGGCGAGGGGACCGACGCCTACCGGGCGCCCGAGCAGCAGCGGGCCGCGGGTGGGGCGGCGACCGACGTCTATCAGCTCGCGGCGATCGTGTATCACCTGGTCACCGGGGAGGCGCCCGGTCCGGATCCGCTGCCGGTGGCGCGGCTGCGGCCGGAATGGGACCGGCTGGACGAACCGCTGGCCGCGGCCCTCCACCCCGACCCTCGGCGGCGGGCGGCGCTCGGCGAGCTGATCCGCGGCCTGACCCGTCCGGGCGGATGACACGCGACGCGGTGACCTTGCCCACGGCCGGCTCGGCGGGACGGCCGGTGGCTGGCGACGTACCGTTGGCCCGGTGAGCGACGTATCCGCGCCCGTCATCGCCCTCGCGCACCGGTTCGCCGACGAGCTGCCCGAGATGGCTGTCGCCTTCTCGGCCGCCGAGGTGGCCGCGCCCCGGCTGCTCGTGCTCAACGAGCCGCTCGCCGTCGAACTCGGCCTCGATCCGGAGTGGTTGCGCACCCGCGACGGGCTGCGGTTCCTCACCGGGAACGCGGTGCCCGACGGCGCGAAACCGGTCGCCCAGGCCTACGCGGGGCACCAGTTCGGTGGGTATTCGCCACGGCTCGGAGACGGGCGGGCGCTGCTGCTCGGCGAGCTCGGCGGGCGTGACCTGCACCTCAAAGGGTCGGGGCGGACACCGTTCGCCCGCGGTGGGGACGGGCTCGCGGCGGTCGGGCCGATGCTGCGCGAATACGTGATCAGCGAGGCCATGCACGCGCTCGGCATCCCCACCACGCGGTCACTCGCGGTGATCGCCACCGGGAAGAGCATCGTCCGGGAGAACCTCGCGCCGGGTGCGATCCTGGTCCGGGTCGCGGCCAGTCATCTGCGGGTCGGCAGCTTCCAGTTCGCCCGGGCGACAGGTGACGACGACCTGCTCGGACGGCTCGCCGCGCACGCCATCGAGCGGCACTATCCGCAGGTGGGCGACCCGGTCGGGCTCTACCGGGCGGTTGTCGGCGCGCAGGCCGAGCTCATCGCCCGATGGATGCTCACCGGGTTCATCCACGGCGTCATGAACACCGACAACATGACGATCTCCGGCGAGACCATCGACTACGGTCCGTGTGCGTTCATGGATGCGTTCGACCCGGCCACCGTGTTCAGCTCCATCGACGAGGGCGGGCGGTATGCCTACGGCAATCAGCCCGCCATCGCCCAGTGGAACCTCGCCCGGCTCGCCGAAGCGCTGCTCCCGCTCTTCGGCGACGATCAGGAGCAGGCGATCAGCCGGGCCACCGAGGCGCTCTCGGAATTCCGGGAGCGGTATGTGGCGGCCACTCTGCGCGGGTTCCGGGCCAAGCTCGGTCTCACTGAGCGTGATGTCGATGACGCCGCTCTCACCTCCCTCACCGAGGATCTGCTCGCTCTCCTCAAGGCCGGCCGGATCGATTTCACGTCATTCTTCCGGAATCTGGCCGGCGGCTCCGAGGGTGACGGCGAACTGGCCGACTGGATCAAGCGGTGGCGCGCCCTCAGCCCCGACACCGAAGCCATGAACCGGGTCAACCCGCTCTACATACCCCGCAACCACCTCGTCGAAGAGGCCCTCGCGGCGGCTACGGACGGTGACCTCGAACCACTCCACCGGCTCCTCGAGGCGATCACCTCACCCTTCGACGAGCGCCCCGGCCTCGAACGCTTCACCGAAGCCGCCCCGCCTGACTTCGGCACTTACCGCACGTTCTGCGGGACATAACCTATTTTGTACGGCTACCGAGAGCGCCGTGGCTACCCCGCGGCCTCCCGGCAGCCTCACGGCCGCCAGCGCGTCTTTCGGGCGGAGGCGGTCCAAAGACCGCCAGCCGTCGCTCAGCCGCCTTTCGGGGCTGGAATTACCGTGCTGGTGTACAGCCGGCGGGTCAGATGCGGTACTGCTCGATGTACTCGGCGGCCACGGCCGGCATCTCGTCCCCGGCGTCCTCGGCGAAGAAGATCTCGTTCTCCAGCCAGTAACGGCAGATGAACGCCTCGAACGACTCCGCACAGAACTGGATCTCGTCGGGTTCCGCGGCCGGGTCGTCTCCGTGTGTGTACATGTCGACTGTGCAGACCACGGCGTGTTCGGCGCCGTCCTCGGTCAGGTACAGGTACCAGAAGAGGCAGCCCTGCTGGTCGTTCAGGAACCGGATCAGGTGGCCCCTCCCGGTGGGCGACGGCACCGGGCCGACATCCAGATCCAGGTAGCAGGCGGTGGACGAGCGCACCCGCTCCTGTAGCTCCGGGGCGGCCATGAACCGTACGAACGAATCCGGCAGCGCCAGCCCGGCAGCCTCGCAAGCCGACCGCAGAAGCGGAAGCTCCGCCTGCGTCCCGCCGTCCTCGTTGATCGCCCACTCGTCGTGGGCCGGCTGATCCCGCAACCAGCCGAAATCGCCGCTCAACGGGAACGGCAGCGGCGGCAGTTCCGCGAACGAGTACCGCCCGTAGGTGCCCACATCGGGACGTGCCGGCACGCCGGCCTCCGCCAAACCGGTACCCCACCACGACGCCGGAAACGGCGACTCCTCAGCCCTCATGGCGCCATCCTCCCTGATCTTGCGGGTCCGCCCGCCCAGGGGAGTCTTCTGCCCAGCCACCTCACCCTGAGAAAGACAGCCGTCAGGCGAATGACGTCTCCTCCGCCAGCAGCGCTTCCGTGGGTAGGCGCTTCCGCCAGCAGCGCTTCCGCCAGCAGCGCTTCCGCCAGCAGCGCTTCCGTCGGCGGGGGGGGCGGGGGCGGCGCCCCCCACCGAGAACCCCCCCCCCCACCGCGGCGCGCCCCCCGGCGGTAGTAACGTTTTTT